>JAYUFA010000067.1:0-2659 GCA_043738925.1 Actinomycetota bacterium | reverse complement strand
TTCGGGTTCGGGAGTGACTTCTCCGAAGAGCCGGCGTATGTGAGGTGCGAGCCGGTCACGCTGGATCAGAGTCGTCCTCGCATTGTCCTCCCGAGCCCACCTCGTTCAGCGCGGCGCCGTACTCGAGGAGCCCGTTGGACTCAGCCGCGGGTGTCGGCGATGAGGCGTTGGTAGACCGCGTCGCTGATGCGTCGCTTGAGGCAGCGCATCGCTTCTTTGCGGGTCTTGCCCTCGGCTTGTTTGCGTAGGTAGTAGACGCGGCCGGGTGTTTGGTGGCCGACCTGGGTGACTGCGGCCATGTGGATCGCGTGGTTCAGTTGACGGTCGCCGCGCGGGTTGAGCCGGTGGCGTTGCCTCGGGCCCGACGAGGCTTCGATCGGCGCGGTGCCGTTGTGGCGCGCGAAGTGCCCAGCGGTCGGGAACCGGCGCACGTCGCCGACGCGGCCCAAGATGATCGCTGCGGTGACCGGGCCGATGCCGTGGATGTCGGTGAGCGAAGTGTTCGTCGCTTTGACCGCGGCGGCGGTGCGGCGACGGTTGTTCTTGCGGGCGTCGTCGAGCGCGACGATCTCGGCGACGAGTTGGCGCGCGGTGGCCACGCGCTCGGCGATGACCGGACCGTCGATGCTCACCGCAGCCAACAAATCATTGGCTTTCGCGACGGTGAGCCCTCGGCGGGTGCCGCCCTCGACGAGCAGGCACAGCAGGGCGTGGAGCCGGCAGATCGTGCGCGTGCGTTGCGCGGTGATGTGGTGATCGCGATCCGCGAGGAGTCGAGTGAGCACTGCGTGCTCATCATTCGCGGTGACCACGTTGAGGGTGCTGTTGCGCAACGCGACGATCGCCGCAGCACGTGCGTCGTTCGGGTCGGTCTTGTCGATGCGACCCGATTCCATGAGCCGAACACGCGACGACAGCTTCGGTGGGACATCGACGACGTGCTCGCCGGCGGCGACGAGTTGCTGGGCCAACATCGCGCCCATCCCCGTCGCGCCCTCGATGGCCCAGGTCCGCGGCGTGAACGATTCGGCCCACGCGAGCAGTCGAGCTCGTTGATGCCGGTTGGCGTCGACACGGCACGTGTCGATCACCGTCTCGGAGCGGTCGAGCGCGACCGCTGTGTGGGACCCCTTGTGAGGGTCGATGCCGATGATGAACATGGCGAGCTCCAGGCGTTCGAAGGACGTGCTTCGCCACGGTGGGCACACCTGATATGTGGTCGATGCCGTTCCTCTTACGAGCCACACCGTGACAGGACCTGGCCGAGTGGTCGGTTCGTTCGGAAGCCAACCTCGCGGCGGCAGGGCATTCGGGAGACACACCCAGCCAGACCCCAAACGCTACGGATCACCGCAACGCCTTGAGCAACATCCTCCATCAGGGCAATTTGCCCGCGTCGCGGTCAAGACCCGTCTACCGCCCGCGCACGTGCGTGTACCCGATCCATGTCAGCTGTGCCAGCTGCGCCCCGACAGCGTCCGGCTCAGCGACAGCGATGTCGAAGCGCTCACGCCAGGGTTACGAGCGCGACACGGTTCCGGTTGCCTCGTCTCACGCAACGTCGTCGCTGGACGGGGGGCGGCGACCAGGTCGCGGGGCGGCGTTCGCGCGACCGGCGATCGCGGCGTAAGTCACCGCGCGGGCCCGCTTCACGTCGAAGCCGCCGTCTCATCGAGGCCTCCCGATGTCGTCGATCTCGCCGATGCCGTCGGCAACGGCGAGCATGGCGTCTCTTCAATGTCGTGATCCATCGGCACCGATTCGTTCGTGCAGTGTGAGCGGGCCGCTGTCGGTCAGGTCACGGCGACAAGCGACGTACTCGACGACCCGCGAGGGCCTCTCGGGGCGCGAAACCGACGAGGAGTGGGCGTGGCGATCCGCGATGAGGCGCGGTGTGCCGTGAGCCCGCTGTTGAGGCCTGAACAGATCGCCTGTTCAGACCTCAACATGTCGCGCAATGTCCGCCGTGGCCCCCGTGACGCGACGCCTCGTTCGGGCTCGCCGCCGCCCGCGGTTCGGATGCGCACGGTTGGCGCGCGCCCGTGACGGTCACTCCTGCCAAGTCTCGGCCGTGTGGTTGAGTTCGGCGGCAGGCGGGCGCGCGTAGGAGCAGTCGCGTATCGTCGCGTCGACCTGGAAATCCCGGGTTGTCTTGCTGTTTGCGGCGACCGCGCGCACATCTGTGGTCACCGCAGCCTTGTTCGGATGGTGTGCTGTGAGCATCGTGGGCTCGTCGAACGCGACGTCTTGAGCGGTTGTCAAGATCGGCACAGACTGTCCCACGTGCGCCAAGGCGCAAGCGGGACGCTGTGAGTGCCGCTGCGACGCGGAGCCGTCGAATCGGGGAGCGTTCGTCGCAATGTGTTTTTGATGCCGTCGTGAACGGCGAGATCGCGTTGGGCGGCGGCCGTGACTCTGCGAAGGCCGACAGTGGGTTCGTGCCAGTAGGTGGAGGCCGGTAGGTGCGCGACGGCGAGTAGTAGGCGCAATGGGAGACGGGTTGCGTTGTCGGCGACGATCGGAGTTCGACGCAGCTCCTTCAGCGTGGTGCCGCGAGCTGTTGGCGTCACCGATGCGAGTCTGCGATCGTCGCCGAACCACGCGCCGCGTGGTCACTGATCGTGGCCCAACGCTCCTACTGCTGGGGGAGGTCCCCGGG
>JAYUFA010000066.1:0-2674 GCA_043738925.1 Actinomycetota bacterium | reverse complement strand
TCTGCGGCGCCGCGCACACGCGCAACCGCGTCACGAACCACGGGCTCGCTCAACCCCGCGCCGAGCAGCACGCCGTCCGCGATCGTGCCTGCCAGCTCCATGGTGCGGGGCCCGCCCGCTGCGACCCAAAGCGGTACCGCATGCGTTGCCCACTCGAGTTTGACCTCGCGGCCGTGGTACGTGGCGCGTTCACCGCGGGTCAACGCGGCGAACGCGCGGCCGAAGTCCTCGAGCTCGCGTAGCGTCGAGGGCCGCTCGCCGATCGACAACGCCGCGCTATCGCCGCTGCCGATACAGAATCGCGTGCGCCCTGCGCTCAACTCCTGCAGGGCAGCGAACGCGCTGGCGGCCACCGTCGGATGACGGGTGATCGGATTGCTCACTGTTGGGCACAAGATCGCTCGATTCGTGACCCCTGCGAGTGCGGCCAGGGCGACGTTCATCTCTGGGATGAGACACTGCGAATCGCCGTAGCCGAGGAGGTCGTAGCCGGCCTCCTCGGCCGCGATGGCCCATGCCTTGTACGTCGCCATGTCCGGGCACCCAGCGGCGACACCGAACTTCGCGACGGTGGTCATGGGCCACAGTTCATCACGATCGGAGCTGTCAACGCTTGCGTCAACTTGACGACCGGATCTACGAGGAGCACAGGCCCGTCGAGAAGGTCTCGACGGTGCGACGACGCCGCGGGCTACCTTTCGAGGGGCGGGGCGACGACATCGATCGTGTGGCGCACGCCGTCCAGCTACCGGGGGAGGATCCGATGTCTCAATCAGCGCCGTTCGATTTGGCGGAAGTCGATCGACTACTGACGACGACAAAATCGGTCCGCCGTCGGCTGGACCTCCATCGACCGGTCGGCCGCGACGTCATTCTCGAGTGCATCCAGCTGGCGGCATACGCGCCGAATGCCTCGAACGCCCAAGACTGGCATTGGATCGTGATCGACCAGCCCGACCTTCGCCGCAAGGTCGCGGAGCTCTACCGTGATTGCGTCGTTCCGAGCGTTTCAAAGATGCTGCGCGCGAAGTCGGAGCGCGCAGACGAGCCAGGTAGTCGGGTCTCGCGATCAGTGCTCTACCTCGCGGAGCACTTGGCAGACGTGCCGGTGATCGTCATCCCGTGCTACGACGTCGGCGCCGCGGCGAAGCGATATGAAGACCTGCTCGGTGGCGGTCCACGTGAGGCCAACATGGAGCCCGCGATGTTCGCATCGATCCTGCCGTCGGTGTGGAGTTTCCAGCTTGCGCTCAGAAGTCGGGGGCTCGGCTCGACATTGACAACGGCACACCAATTCGAACAGCCGGCGATGGCGGAGATCCTGAACCTTCCGAAGGATTGGTTTCAGGTTGCACTCCTCCCCGTCGCATATACGGTCGGAACGGACTTCGTGCCGTCACCACGTGATCCCGTGGAGCGGACTGTCGTGTGGAATCCAGGCGCCGCACCGAGCCACAATCCTGAGGCCGCGGTGTCATGAGAGTGCGCTGATCACTCTCGAAGCATCGGGTTGACTGAGCTGAGCAGTGCTTCGGTGTCGAAATAGCCGGAAAAGGTGCCGCCGGCCCAGCCCTGGTCGGTCCAGAGCACGGTGCCGGTCACGACGCTGTTGAGCGGGCTGTTGAGCATGACGAGCGGCCAAGCCTGCTCCTCGGGAACGCACATGCGGTCGAACAACGGGTTCGGCCAGGCGTCGAAGAACGCTTGGCCGACCTCGGCGATGGTCGGCACCATGAACGCGGTGTTGGTAGGCGACGGTGCGATGCAGTTGATGCGGATCTTACGGGATTCAGCGAGCGGCATTGCCACTTGCATGGTCCACACGATGATGCATTCCTTGGAGAACGAGTAGCCCTCGATGATGATTTCCGGGTGGGCCTCGCACCATGCGTTGGCCTCGACCGGATCACTGATGGCCAACAACTGTTGAACGTTGGCCATGTTGGCGAGGAAGTTGATTCCCGCGCCCGATGAGATCGACGCGATTCGTCCGCCGTCGACGATTTGGGGGATGAGGCCTTCGGTGAGTTGGCGCAACCCAATCCAGTTGATCTTCATGACGGGCAGCGGACCGAACGTGTGAGGAACCCCGGCACAGTTGAAGTGAAAGTCGATCGGCCCGATGGCTTTCAGCGCGTTCAGTGTGTCGGTGACGGACGTGGGGTCGCCGACGTCGGTCTCGTGATACGCGGCGGTTGGGACGCTCGGCGTGCGGATATCGATCGCGTGGACCTCAGCGCCCAATTCGCCCAGGATGCGCGCGGTTGCCGCGCCCATGCCCGAGGCGCACCCCGTGATCGTGACCCGCTTGCCCGCGTAACCCAGGCCGTTCAGTTCGGTCATCGCCCGTTCCCCCCCTCGACTGCAGAGACCATACAATGTCGGCGCCGGTCGGCCGTAAACACATCTATCGGGCGTGGCTGGTCGTCCTGCGGCGTTGCGGATCGCGCAGCAGGAACGTGATTCCGAGACCGGCCGCCGTGCCGACGATGCCCACGAGGATCGAGTGGTGCAGCCCTGTGCGGCCGACCGCCCCGGCGATGAAGGTGATGGCGAGCGCAGTGCCCAGGGTGGCGCTGGTGCGCTGTGCCATGAAGTTGATCGAACTCCCGACCGAGTGCTGGTCGGCGGGTACGCCGAGCAAGGTGGTGGCGATGAACGCTGGTGTGACCAG
>JAYUFA010000065.1:0-2677 GCA_043738925.1 Actinomycetota bacterium | reverse complement strand
TCTGGGCAGTCGTGATGACAGGTGCCGAGCACCGTCCGCTGTGTCATGGCGAAAGACTCTACGACCCTCCCCCTCGGTTCTCTGAACGAAAAAGATTCACGATCGTGCACCAGCGTTCGGCGAACGCGGGAAAGGTGGTAGTTACACCTTTTCGAGCGGCGCCCAGGTGAGCAGCAGGTTCTTTTCGACCGGACCGAAGCGCACGCGGGCGACGGTCTTGTCACCTTCGCCTTCGAGGTCGAGCACGACTCCCTCGCCGAACTTCGGATGGCGTACGTCGTCGCCGACGCGCAGACCCAGCAGATTGGCATGCGAGGGCTGGGGTGCTGCGGGGCGGGTTGACCGTTCGACGATCTCGTCACGGTGCGCGCTTGCACCGAACACCGTGCCGGTCCAAGGGTCGTCGATCTTCGCCTTGTTCCCCCACGAGTGCGCGTTCGATCGACTCGATGAAGCCGAGCCACCCGAGCCGCCGCGTCGCGATGTGCGGCTGCCGTCGGCCTCGCGCACGAGCTGCTTCGGGATCTCCTCGAGGAACCGGCTCGGTGGGTTGTACTGCGTCGTGCCGTGCAACATGCGACACCACGCGTTCGTGAGATAGAGCCGCTCGCGAGCGCGGGTGATGCCCACGTACGCTAGGCGACGTTCCTCTTCCATCTGATCGGGCTCGCCGAGTGCACGCAGGTGCGGGAACACGCCATCTTCGAGGCCCATCAGCACAACGACCGGGAACTCCAAACCCTTCGCCGCGTGCAAGGTCATGAGCACGACCTTCGACTCGTCACCATCGACCTCGTCGGTATCGGCGACCAAGCTCACTTGTTCGAGAAAGTCGTCGACCGTGTCGTAGCTGCGCGCGGTGCCGACAAGTTCGGCCAGGTTCTCGAGGCGACCTTCAGCCTCGATCGACCGCTCGGCCTGCAGCTCGGCGGCATATCCGCTGATCTCGATGATGGCTTCGAGCAATGCGCCCGGACCGTCGGCGACCCTCGGCGCGAGCTCGTCGATCATTGCCACGAACGACGCGATGCCCTTGACCGCCGGGCCACGCACATCGAGTTCATCGGCGCGCCGCAATGCTTCGAAGAACGTGACGCCGTGTGCACGCGCCCACGCGTCGAGCTTGCCGACGGTGCTATCGCCCACGCCCCGCTTGGGCACGTTGAGGACACGCTTGACGTTGACCTCGTCAGCCGTATTCGTGACCACGTGCATGTACGCGAGCGCGTCTTTGATTTCGCGCCGGTCATAGAACTTGGTGCCACCGACGACCTTGTAGGGAATGCCCACGCGCACGAGGTATTCCTCAAGCACCCGGCTCTGCGCGTTGGTGCGATAAAAGGCAGCCATATCGCCCCAGCGATAGGAACCGGAGTCGTGCAAACGAGCAAGCTCGTAGGCCACCCATTGCGCCTCGTCGCTCTCCTCGTCGGCAAAGTAGCGCACGATGGATGCACCGGCACCTTGATCGGTCCACAGCTCCTTCGGTTTGCGGCCGGTGTTGTTGGAGATGACCGCGTTCGCCGCGTCGAGAATGGTTTGGGTCGACCGATAGTTCTGTTCGAGCAGGATCACGCTCGCGTCGGGGAACGTCTCCTCGAACTCGAGGATGTTGCGAATGTCCGCGCCGCGAAACTGATAGATGCTCTGATCGCTGTCGCCCACCACGAAGGCGTTGCGGTGCTCACTGGTGAGCAACATCACGAGCTCGTTCTGCACGCGGTTGGTGTCCTGATACTCGTCAACAAGCACGTAGCGGAACCGGCGGCGGTACGACTCGAGCACATCGGGACAGCGGCGGAACAACTCGACCGCGTTCATGAGCAAGTCGTCGAAGTCCATGGCGCCGGCCTTCAACAAGCGGGCCTGATATTCGCGGTACACGTCGCCGATGCGCTTTTCGAAGATGACCTTCGCGCGTTCGGCGTACACATCGACCGACACATCGTCGTTCTTCGCCGCGCTGATGGCCGCATGCACCGAGCGCGGCGTGAACTTCTTGGCGTCGATGTTGAGGTCGCGCAGCACGTAGCCCGTGAGCCGCACCGCATCGGCTTGGTCGTAGATCGTGAACGACGACGGAAACCCGAGCCGCGATCCATCGCGCCGCAAGATCCGCACGCATGCGCTGTGAAACGTGGACACCCACATCTTCTCGGCGACAGGGCCGACGAGCGTGCCGACGCGGTGCTTCATCTCCTCGGCGGCCTTGTTCGTGAAGGTGATCGCGAGGATCTCGAACGGCGACACGTTGCGCTCGCGAATGAGGAAGCCGACTCGATGCGTGAGCACTCGCGTCTTGCCCGAACCCGCACCGGCGATGACCAGCACGGGACCATCGCCGTGGGTGACGGCGTCGTGCTGGGCGTTGTTGAGACCGTCGAGGAGTTCCGCAGACATCGCACTCACCCTACTGGCGGGCAATGACAGCCAAGATGGAGTCGTGCATCGACCGTTCCGGTTTCAGGTATCGACCAGTGCCACACCCGACCCGCGCGGGTGGGCCGAACTCGCTCGCAAGGCAGAGGACTTGGGCTACGCATCGCTGGCCATCGCCGACCACCTCGACGACCAGTTCGCGCCACTTCCCGCGCTGATGGCCGCAGCGACCGCGACCGACCGCCTGATGCTCACGCCGCTCGTGTTGGCGAACGACTATCGACATCCGGCGATGCTC
>JAYUFA010000064.1:0-18605 GCA_043738925.1 Actinomycetota bacterium | reverse complement strand
CCGAGCCGAGCCCATTGGTGAGGTAGTAGCCCGTGATGTCGGCCAGCACGTGCGTAAGCGTCGACGAGAAGATGCACACTGTCCCCGTGGACGGGAAGCCGACGAGGTCGACGACCACCAGGTTCGGCACGGTCTGTCCGGCGGCGAAATTGAGGTTCGAGGTGTTGGGTGGCTCCTGTCCGCACGGGTACACCGTGAGATAGCCGGCCGTAGCGGGCTCGGTGGCCGTAACGTTCAGCACCACCGCAGTCGCGCCGGAAACCGGCGCCGCACCTACGCCGACGGGGTCGACAACGATCGATGAGTTCGCGGCGATCGGAGACTTGGTGCCGCTCGCCGTGCCGAGGCCGGTGCGGGTGTCAAGAAGTCGCTTCGGTACGACGGGAATGAACAGTCCGGAACAGTTGTCGACATACGGCTCGGTCACCACCGTTTCCGTGCCGCTACCCCACTCGAGGCTCACCGTGAGTCCAGGGCCGCGTCCCGACAAGGCGGTCAGCATGAGCGCCGGCGAGGAGAAGCCCGTCGTGAGGTTGGCGTTGGTCAGCGTTGTTGCGTACGTCCGCGGCAGGCTGCGGCTCGGCTCGGACACATACACATTGAGGGGCAGTCGTGACAAAAGCGTTGTGTCGGTCGGGTTCGCCGCCACGCTGAGACTGACCTGGCCGCAAAGGCTCACGGTGCGCACGTTGAGCCCGCTCTTTACGATCTGCTCCGGCCCGCTCGGTGCTGCTGGGGTGCTCGACACACTTTCAGCGCCGGCGGGTGCTGCGGCACCGAAGGTGCCGGCGACCAGCAGTAGTGCAACCGCCAAGTCACGGTGAGCGCGGATGTGCCACATGAGAAGAAACCCCCGGCTGAATGGGGGTCGCCTCGGCGCGCCGCCCGTGTGTGCACCGTAACGGGAGTGTTCCCCTGGGCGCCATTTGGGCTTTCCGAAATCTTGCGCCGACCGCCGATAGCTCGGGCGTGTCCTTAGCCGGCGGTCTGCTTGCGAATGATGTTCAATGCGCTGCCGGCCTTGAACCACTTGATCTGTTCGGCGCTGAAGGTGTGGTTGGCCTGGAAGGACCATGCCGCGTCGTGTGCAGGTTGCACCGTGATGGTGACCGGAACGTTCGGCGCGAGCTGTGCGAGGCCGGTGACCGAGATGCGATCGTCCTCACCGATCTTGTCGAAATCGGCTGGATCGGCGAACGTCAGCGGTAGCACGCCTTGCTTCTTCAGGTTCGCTTCGTGGATGCGGGCGAAACTGCGCGTGATGATTGCCTTCGCGCCGCGGAAGCGAGGTTCCATGGCGGCGTGCTCGCGCGATGATCCTTCACCCATGTTTTCGTCCGCGAACACCACCCAACTCTGACCCGCTTGGTGGTAATGCTTTGCAATATCGGGAAATGAGCGCGTGGCTCCGTCGAGCTGATCTTTGCCTTCGCCGATAGCGCCCGTGAAGGCGTTGACCGCGCCGATGTACAAGTTGCCCGAGATGTTCTCGAGATGACCGCGGTACTTCAACCATGGACCTGCCATGGAGATGTGATCGGTCGTGCACTTGCCCCTGGCTTTCAGCAGGATGGGAAGATCGGTGAAATCCTTGCCGTCCCACGCATCGAACGGTGCGAGCAACTGCAACCGGTCACTCGTCGGTGACACGGCGACCACCACGTGCGAACCGTCGGCCGGCGGTTGCACGAACGTCGATTCGCCCGGATCGAAACCTCGCGCCGGCAACTCCTCGCCAACGGGCGGGGTGAATCGCACGATGGTGCCATCGGGCGCGACGAGCGAGTCGGTCTGCGGATCGAAGTCGAGGCGACCGGCAAGCGCCATCGCCACAACGGTGTCGGGCGACGTGACGAACGCGAACGTGGACTTGTAGCCATCGTTGCGCTGCGGGAAGTTGCGGTTGTAGCTCGTGACGATGGTGTTCGGTGTGCCCTCGTGCATGTCGTCTCGCTGCCACTGCCCGATGCACGGACCACACGCGTTGGCCAGCACTGTGGCCCCGATGCGCTCGAAGTCGGCTAGCAAGCCGTCGCGCTCAATCGTGGCGCGCACTTGTTCAGAACCAGGCGTGATCAACAGCGGTGTCTTGGCGACCATGCCATGTGCGGAAGCCTGGCGGGCGATGGATGCCGCGCGCGTGATGTCTTCGTAGGACGAGTTCGTGCAGCTGCCGATGAGCGCAGACGAGACTTCGATCGGCCAGCCGTTGAGTTTGGCGTCGGCACCCATTTTCGATACGGGTCGAGCGAGATCGGGGGTGTGGGGGCCGTTGATGAGCGGTGCCAGCGTCGACAGATCGATCTCGATCACTTGGTCGAAGTACGCGGCTGGATTGATCAGCACGTCGTCATCGGCGCGTAGGTCGGCCGCGACCTTGTCGGCGGCATCGGCGATGGCCTCGCGGCCGGTCGACTTCAGGTACCGGCTCATCGCCGCGTCGTACGCGAACACCGATGTGGTTGCGCCGATCTCGGCGCCCATGTTGCAGATGGTTGCTTTGCCGGTACAGCTGATCGAGTCGGCCCCGGCTCCGAAGTACTCGACGATCGCACCGGTGCCGCCCTTCACCGTAAGGATTTCGGCCACCTTCAAGATGACGTCCTTCGGCGCGGACCAACCCGACAGCTGGCCCGTGAGGTGCACGCCGATGAGCTTGGGCCACCGCACGTTGAACGCGAAGCCGGTCATGACATCGACCGCGTCGGCGCCGCCGACGCCCACCGCGATCATGCCGAGGCCACCGGCGTTGGGGGTGTGGCTATCGGTGCCGATCATCATGCCGCCGGGGAACGCGTAGTTCTCGAGAACGACCTGGTGGATGATGCCCGAACCCGGCTTCCAGAACCCGATGCCGTACTTGGCGGACACGCTGCGGAGAAAGTCGTACACCTCGCGGTTGCCTTCCTCGGCGACCTCGAGGTCGGTCTTGGCGTCGACGCGAGCCGAGATCAAATGGTCGCAGTGCACGGTCGACGGCACGCGCACCTGGGGAAGGCCGGCGGTCATGAATTGGAGCAGCGCCATCTGTGCGGTGGCGTCTTGCATGGCCACCCGGTCGGGCCGCAGGTCGGCATAGGCCTTGCCGCGTTCGAGGGACTGCGTCTCGGGGTCGTCGAGGTGGTTGACCAGGATCTTCTCGGCCAGGGTGAGCCCACGGCCAAGGCGTCGGCGACCGATCTCAACCCGGGCTGCGAGATGGTCGTACACCGATTCGACGAGCGCAATGGGGGTGTTCGGTCCGACGGCCATGGGTTGTCCTCCTGGGTCCCTGCGAAGGAATCGCGCGGATAGGTGAAGCGTCGCGGGCGTGCCCGACCTCTCGCCTGTTCCAGGCGAGATCAACGACGGTGTTGCTGGGTCGGATGTTCCTATCGGCGCATCCTCTATGAGGGGTACTATACAAGTATATGACAAGTTCGCAGGGTGATCGTCCAAACCGGCGGCGGGCTCCAAACCCGTCCCCGGCAGTGGCAGCGTTCGCGCGCCGGAGCTCTCCGATTCGGCCGAGCACACCGGTCAGCCGCACCATCCGCTATCGCGATATCGCCGATCAACTCCGCGAGCGCGTCGAGCGCGGCGAGTTCGTTGCCGGCCGGCTGCTGCCGTCCGAGGCCGAACTGTCGACTCGCTACGACGCCAGTCGCGTCACGATACGCCGCGCGCTCGAGGCGTTGCGTACTGAAGGGCTGGTGTCGTCGCGTCAGGGGTTTGGTTGGTTCGTCGCGACCGATCCATTGCGCCAGTCCTTGGCGCGGCTCGGCACCATCGAGTCGCAGCTTGCCGACTCGGGCATCGCGTCGGAGCGTCGCATCCTCGGGTTCGCGTTCGTGGCTGCACCGGAACGCGTCCGGCAGGTCCTCGACTGCACATCGGTACTCGAAGTGAGGCGGCTCAACCTGGCCGATGGAGCACCGTTTGCTCGCGTCACCGTGTGGTGCGCGGAGGACCTCGGCGCTGATCTCTCTCGCGCCGACGTTGAGGCGTCACCGTTGTACGAGCTCATCGACGTGCCGCTCGGAGGAGCCACGCAGACGATCGGCGCGGCCGCGGCAGATGTCGGCGACGCTGCCCTGCTCGGCATTCCGGTCGGTTCGCCCGTGTTGGTGTGCGAGCGCGTGACGCGTTCGGCCGATGGGCGACCCGTGCTCGTCAGCGAGCACGTGTTTCCTGGGCACCTCACCGAGTTCTCCGTCGAGTTGCCGAGCGTTGAGGCGTCAATGGCCCCGAGCGGCCTCCGCCTCGTGGAATAGATCTGCGGTGTCAGATCTCGGGCCAGCGACGTTTGGCGCGGCGTACCGTTTTGTCGCGTGCGCTGACGGCCCACGCGCGGCGCCACGGTGCCACCGTGGGACCGGTGAGCGAAGGCGTAGCTGAGTCGTGGGCACGGCGGCGGGCTTGCCACCAGTCGGTGGCGGCCTCGTCGGCGAGCACCGCGACCTCGCGCTCGATGCGTACAGCGAACTTGCGCGCATCCTCCTTCGGCTGCGCCACCAGCGGTGTTCCGAAGGTCACCGTGACACGGGCGCGCGACGGGCGATTCTTGCCCTTGCGAAGGATGCGGCCCGTGCCCTCCAGATGGATGGGCACCACTGGCACACCGCAACGTTGCGCGATGTATGCGGCGCCCCCGCGGAACGGTTGACCCCAACCGTCGGGACTGCGACCACCTTCAGGGAAGATCAAGAGCGACCAACCATCGTCGATGAGGCCGCGCGCGATGTCGGCGCTCTTGCGGCCGACCTTGTTGCGTTCGATGGGTATGGCGCCGATCACCAACGCGGACAATGCGCTGGTCACCTGCGATCCGAAGAAGTAGTCGGCCGCGGCGCCGACGACGAGCTTGTGTCGCCACCGATCGGGGATCGACGTGAGCATGAGCGGCGTATCGAAGTGGCTGTGATGGTTGGCTGCGAAGACAACGGGGCCGTGAATGTCATCGAGACGGTCGGCGCCGACGCGTTCTGGCGAGCCGAGCGCGTAGACGAGCGGCCGCATGACCCCTTCGATCAACGCCGCGCGCGCGGCGCGAGCGAGCGGCGAACGCGCCCATTCGGTGTCGTAGTCGCCGCCGATCGGATGCGACGACGGCAGCGGATCAACGCCGCGCGGGACGGCGGGCGCGCGCACAGGGAACGAAGCGCCGCGCACGACGCTCGTGAGTTTCACGACACGTCCGCCATGAGGATCGGCGGGTTGTGCAAGTGCGTGATCGTGGGTTGGCGCCCCACGACGTCGCTCGCCATCTCGAACGCATCCTGCATGGTCGAGGCGGGGCGGAAGCCGAGCCGGCGAACGGCACGCGTATCGCCGCCGACGATGATGACCTGGCCGAGATGCGCGAGGGCGTGCGCACCCCAATACCACATGTAGAACGGGTGCACGCCGTGGTACGCGTAGCTCGTGCGGTACAGGTGGCGGTACCACTCGTCCTCCGCGTAGCGCTTTTCGTACTTCGCCTCGATCTCGAGCGGATTGGTCGTATCGGCCAGGACCTCTTCGAAGAAGTCGATGTAGCTCGGATGGTGTACCGGGTGGAACTCCCATGGCGTGGGGTGCGTCATTATCAGCACGCCACCTTCGCGCACAAGCGGCTTGCCGCGGTACAAGTTGAAGAAGTACCCGAGGCCAAGGCACATGACGAGTATCGGATTCATCACCGAGTTCACGTTGTATGGACAGATGTAGGGCAAGCCCATCGTGAGGATGTCTGTCTGGCCCTGCACGGGTACGAGCTGCTGCTTGAACACGTTCTGTGTCGTGATCTCGTGCACAGCACCGATCTCGCCTGCTTGAACCGAAGTGAGCTCGTATGGAGAGAGCCACGAGTTGAACACCTTGCGTTTGTGACTCGCGCGCATCAGCTTGAGACCGTTGTGCATGGTGATGAACGCGGCGCGGTCGCGTGCGGTCCAATCCCACTCGCGCTTCTGCAGCATCGCGAGCGGGCCGTCCTGGCCGAACGTGTTGTTATTGACCGTGGTCTCGATCTGAAAGATCTTGATGCCGGCTTCTTGGATGATCGCGCCCTGGCGCCAGTTCGAATGATGCAGCTCGCTCTTGTGGCGATCCATGAACGATCGGCTCTGCTGCATCGTCTTCACGTTGTGGTGATGGCGCACACCGCGGTAGCCGGAAAGCCCCGTCGCGGTCGACTTGTGCCCACCGTCCATCGCGACGAGGTTGATGTTCACGTAGACGATCAGGTCGCTCTCGGCGGCGCGCTTGTTCATCTCGACTTCTTCGCCGTGCTTGGTGACGCCAAGCAACAACATGTTGTCGGGATCTTCGGCATCGTGGTTGTAGAGCAACCCGTGCGGCGCGAAGGCGTCGTACACACGATCGCCAACCGCGTGGCGGAGCTCGGCTTCGGTCATGCGCCGATGCAACGCCAGTGCGGCGATCAGATGCACATCGTCGACACCTGCTTCCGCTGCCATGTCGAGCACTGCCTCGATGATGCGTTGGCGGATGTCGGGCTTGCGCATTGGAGGCAACGGCAACGAGATGTCGTCGAACGCGATGGTGAGCCTCATGCCGGGCCGCAGCAGAGCGGGCAAGGGATCGCAATCGATCGGATGCAGCAGCGCGTTGCGGATTGCGCCGTCGGGATCGGGTAGCCCGGGCAGCGGATCGGCCGGGTAAAGCACACGCGTGCGCCCCGCCGGCAGCTTTTCGAGGCGGAATCCCTCTCCGTGATGAAACACGATCGGTGGCGTCGACTTGTCGACCTCCAGCACGAATCCGGGTCGAGGGGCGCGTTTGCTCGATGCCATCAGAGGTCGTCTCGCTGTTTCTCGTTGCGCATGTCGAAGGCGATTTTGATGGCACCACGCGGGCCGGCATTGGCCGCGTGTTCAATCGCCTCTTCGTAGCGGTGCAGGGGATAGGTCGCGCTCACGAGCCGTCCGAGGTCGAGTCGTTGAACAAGTTCGAGCGCAGTGTCGAAGTCGTCTCGCACGTAGGCGTAGCAACCTCGGAGGCTGGTCTCGCGGTGCCACAGCGGTGTGAGATCGAGATGTGTGTGCCCAGGCATGCCGACCACAAGCACGGTGCCACCGGGCGCGACAACGCGCAGCGCGTCAGTCAACGAACTGGCGCTGCCGACGCAGTCGACAATCGTGTCAACCCCGCTCGTGAGGTGGGCACCAACGACGAGCGACGCTGTCTCGCTGCGAACTGCCCGTGCCAGCTCGTCTGGGGCGACAACGCGGTCGGCGCCAAGTGACTTTGCGAATGCGCGTTGCTCGCTGTATTTCGCGGTGGCGATGATGTGCGCACCGGGCCGCAGGGCGCGCGTTGCGGCCATGGTCAGAAGGCCAAGCGCACCGGCGCCGATGAACGCAATGTCGTCGGTGGCGATGGCGCGCGCTGCGTGTACGGCGCATGCCATTGGCTCGACGAGCACGGCGGCCTCGTCGCTCATCTCGGCGGGAATGCGCAGGAGTTGCGAGTCGTGCGCCACCATGGCCAGCGACCAGCCGCCACCGGTTGACTCGCAGAAACCTGATTGCAACCCTGGTTCGAGGTGGCCGAACGCGATGCGTTCACAGAGGTTGATGCGGCCCACCGCGCACGCACCGCATGCAGGTTCGATGCCGCGTGCCGCACAGTGCAGAACGGGAATCAGCACCGCGCGCGATCCGTCGTCGAGGTCGCCCACGACTTCGTGACCCATCACGAATGGGAACGATACGATCGCCTCGAAGTACCGCGACGACGCGCTGTCGATCGTGGCGAGGTCGCTGCCGCAGATGCCCGCCAGGCGCGGGCGGAGGCGCACCCAATCGGACGCGGGCAAACTCGGTGCGTCGATGTCGTCGAGGTGCAACGGGCCGTGCTTCGCTCCGCGTCCGGGCACGATGCGGCCGGCGAGGGCACCCGCGGCGAACTTCGCGACCTTCCGTTCGTATTGCACCGCCTTCATCGGAGAGCGCCTTGGCGTGGTGGTGCAATCGGCAACATGCGGGTGGATGAGCCGCGTGCCTTGCGGAAGTCCTCGATGAGCCAACCGCGCTTGCGTGCGATTGACGCAAGACGCGTTTCGGGGTTTACGGCAACAGGAAAGCCGACTGCCTCGAGCATCGGGAGGTCGCTCGACGAGTCGGCGTAGGCGACACACTCGGCGAGCGACAGCCCGTGCGACTTAGCGTAGGCCTCGAGCGCGTATGCACGCGTCTCGCCGGTGGGTGGCACCGATGTCATCATGCCGTCGTAGGTGCCGTTGGCGCGCACGCCGAGCTCGGCGGCGATGATGTCGTCGAACAGTGGTGCCAACGGTTGCACCAAGAAATCGAGTGCGCCGGTGATGAGCACCGTTCGATGGCCGAGCGCGCGGTGCTCGCGCACACGGCGAATTGCGGCCGGGAAGGACTTGCTCAAGATGAGGTCGCTGAACAGCTCGGCCGCGTCGGCCTCCATCTGCGCGACCGGCGCATGCTCGTAGCGGCGATAGAAGTGGCGGAGGAAGTCGCTTCGGTCGCGCTTGTCGAGTGCCAACAACGCCGGTGCTTCCATGAGCGTCTTGAGGACGAAGCGCACGCGATCTTCGCGGGGGAGCCGCCGCGTCGCGATCCATGAATACGACGCGACCACGTTCGACGCGATGAGGGTGTTCTCGAGATCGAACGCCGCAAGCTGGCGCGCCGGGTCGAGTACTTGCTTACGCAACCGGGTGTCGCGCGAGGGGCCAACTTTTGGCCCCGGTGTGGTCTTGACGCGCGCTTGGATGACCACCGTGGGCAGATGGATGTCCTGCACGTAGTGGTCCCAGTCGATGACGCGTGGATCAAAGCCGAACGCGGCGCGATCGCCTTCGTCGAGGGTTTCCCAAAAGCCGAGGAGGCGATCGAGCCCGTAGAGCGCTTCGCATTCCGCGTAAGCGCCATAGAGCTTCACGTAGCCCTCCGCGCGCTCGACGAGCGAGCGCTTCTCTTCAAGGCTCGCGTGCAACGAGGCCTGGCGCCCCCGAAGCGGCAAAGAGCTCAGCACCTTTTCGGCGCGCTCGATGCTGACCTTTGCGCGATCGAGTTGGCGTTGCACCCGACCGCGGCCGGGAAACGACCAGTCGGGCACCGCGATGGCTTGGCCTCGGTCGTCGTAGATCGGGTGCAACGTGAACCAGTCACGCACGAGATCGACCAAGCGGCGATAGTGCAACGGATTGACTGACCCTGAAGCGACCTGCGTGACGTCCGGCTTCGCGGTGGGCAACGGTCCGCGTGCGGCAACCGCGCAAAGAGCAGCGACGACGAGGTCGACCGGGATCACATCGATGATGCCTTCGGGCACGCCCGGGAATTCGTTGAGCAGGCCGCGTGCGTACGACACGATGACGGGCTCGGCCATGCGAAAGCCACGAATCCAGCCCGGCACCGGCTCGGACCACGCCGACTCGATGATCGATGGGCGCACGATCGACACGGGCACGTCGCCGCGGGTCTCGCACAGCGCGCGTTCGCCAACGGCCTTCGTGTATGCGTAGGCATCGGGGAAACCGAGCGATGTTGCCCGCGCTCGGCCGGCGTCGACCATGTGATCGGTGACCCACTGCACGCGCAGTGATTCCGTCTTCTCGGCGAGCAGCGGTGTGCCCGCGGCGCCGAGTTCGTGGTGAGCCGCAGTTCGGAACGCCTCCAGCTTCTCGCGCGAGCGCGAAGCGGCTTCGCCGTCCTGGCGGGCGCGACGCGCAGCGTCGACCTCGCGACGCCAATCGACGTCGACGAAGAACGGGCTGTCTTCGACGAGCTCCTCGGGAGCTTCTCCGCGACGACTTCCCGCGACGTAGCAGGTCGATACAGCGACGAGATGTGGGTGCACACCGAGTCGCTGTAGTTCGAGGGCGATGCGCACTGGGCCGAGCAGGTTCACCTCGACTGCCGTGTCGAGTGGCGAATCGAACGACACGGTCGCCGCCGAATGGATGACGATGTCGCACGTGGCGAGTGCGGCGCGACCTTCGTCATCGAGAGCCAGGCCGTCGACCGCGACATCACCGGCGATCGCACGTACGCGGCGGGCCGTCATCGCATCGAACGCAGTGACACCCAATTCCTTGCGGAGCCGGTCGAAGCAGTCGTTCTTGAGTACCTCGCGGCGGATGCGGTCGTCGGCGCCACGCCGCCCTGGGCGTACGAGCAGCACCAACTCGGCATCGGGCACGCAGCGCAGAAGGCGCTCGACGAGTGCGGTGCCGAGAAAGCCGGTCGAACCGGTGACCGCGATGCGTTTGCCCGCCAGATTCGCCGAGATCACCACCATTGTCTACCAAATGGTAGAGGAGCTGTCCATCACCGGTATTCTGAAGGCGTGGCGCGCACCGGTGACCGCATTCTTGACGAAGCGCTCGCGCAGTTCGGTACGCGTGGCTACGAGGCAACGTCACTCGACGCGATCGCGACTGCACTCGGCGTTCGCAAGCAGACGGTGCTGTATTGGTATCCCTCCAAACAGGCCTTGCTCGACGCAGCAATGGCACGTGGCGCCGAGGAGTTGCACCTCGCGCTGGACGCGGCGCTCAGCGACGCCGGACCCGGACTTGACCGCGTCGACGCTGTCATGCGCGAGGTGTTCCGCTTTGCGGTTCGGCGGCCCGAGTTACTGGGGCTGTTGCGCGAGGTGAGCCGGCTCGGCGACGCCGCCGCGCTCGACCTCGGCGGGCGTTTACAACCGCTGCTCGATCGAGCCGCTTCGTTCTTCGCGGACGAGATGGATGCGGGCACGATGCGTCGCGCCGACACGCGGCTGATGCTGCTCTTCGTCTACAGCGCCGTTCTCGGCGTGGCCACCGACATCGGCGCGCAACGTGCGCTGGGCATCGCCCCCGGGGTCGCGTCGCTTGCTCGATTGCGCCGTGAGTTGTTTGCGTTCGTGCGTGCCGGCCTCGGCCCATGACCTCAGCGGTCGGTGCGGCGGCGGCGGCGAGTGTGGCGCTGCTGGGCGAGGGTGACCAGCTCGTCGATCAATGCGCTGTAGTCGACACCGGATGCTTGCCAGAGTTTGGGGTACATCGAGATGGGCGTAAAGCCGGGGATGGTGTTGACCTCGTTGCAGAGGAAACCGCGGCCGCCCTCCTCGTAGAAGAAGTCGACGCGAGCCATGCCCGAACACCGCAACGCCGCGAAGACCTCGAGTGCGATGCGCTGCACCTCGGCGCATTCGTGCGCGTCGAGTGGTGCCGGCACGAGCAGCTTGGCCGCGTCGTCGACGTACTTGTCGGCGTAGTCGTAGAAGTCGTGGCTCGGCACGATCTCGCCGGGCATCGAGGCGCGGGGCGCAAGGTCGCCGAGCACGGCAACCTCGATCTCGCGACCCACGATGGCTTCCTCGACGATCGCCACCTCGTCGTAGCTGAGGGCAAGGTCGAGTGCCGCCTCGACCTGCTCGACGCTGGTCGCGCGTGACACGCCGATGGAACTCCCCATGTTCGCCGGCTTCACGAACGCGGGCAGCCCGAGGTGCGCAACCGCGTCGGCTGCGGTCGTTGGAGTGCGCCGATGTGCGGCCACGGTGACCCAGGGAGCAGTCGCGATGCCGTGATAGGCCAACAACTCCTTCGCTGTCGACTTGTCCATGCCGACCGCCGAGGCCAGTACACCGGCGCCGACATAGGCGACGTCGAGCATTTCGATAAGGCCCTGCACCGTGCCGTCTTCCCCGAAGGGACCGTGGAGCAACGGAAACACCACCACCGACACCTCCGGGTCGCCAGCCGCGAGCGCAGTTGACGGATCAATCGCCGGCCCATCGACGTCAAGAGCGGGGGGCAGCGCATTTGGGCCCTCGGCGAGCGCCATTGATGCCGCCTGGGCGAACAGCCATTGACCGTCACGAGTGATGGCCACGGGATAGATGTCGTAGCGCGCCGGGTCGGCCGCCCGTAGGACATGCGCCGCGGTGACCCGCGAAACGTCATGTTCCGCCGACTTACCACCGAAGAGCACGACGAGGCGAACACGTTGCGGTGCCATGAGGTCACCGTAGCTGCGGTACCGAGTTAGCGGAACGCACGCGAACACAATGCCGGCGGCGACAACGTGTACCGGCGCGCGCTCGAGCGCCTGGCTGCGCCAGACTGACGATCGTGCACTTCCAGACGTCCGAACTTGCGAAGGTGCTCGACGCCGACCATCAAGGCCCTGGCGTCGTGGTCGACGGCGCGAGCCAAGACACCCGCACGCTTGTGCCGGGCATGTTGTTCGTGCCGCTCGTCGCCGAGCGCGATGGGCATGTCTTCATTCCTCAGGCAATAGGGCGCGGCGCAGTGGCCTACCTGACGCAGCAGCCATACCGCGACGATTTGGGGGCTACGGCCCTGGTCGTGGGTGCCACGGCAACCTCGCTGAGCACGCTTGGCAGGTATGCGCGATCGCGTATCGGGGGGCACGTCGTCGCGATCACCGGCTCGGTTGGTAAGACGTCGACCAAGGATCTGTGCGCCGCGTCCTTCTCGTCGACCTGGCGAACACACGCCAGTACGCGGTCGTTCAACAACGAGATCGGCGTGCCATTGACGCTGTGCAATGCGCCCGACGATGTCGAGGTTGTCGTTGTCGAGATGGGTGCACGCGGAGTCGGCCACATCGAAGCGTTGTGCGCGATCGCTGCGCCGAACGTCGCGATTGTCACGCGCGTCGGCGAAGCACACCTCGAGCTGTTCGGCAGTGTGGACGCAGTTGCGCGAGCGAAAGGCGAGCTGATCGAGGCATTACCCGCGAGTGGGCTGGCTGTGCTCAACGCCGACGACGAGCGCGTGCTCGCGATGCGTACGCGCGCGGCTGCTCGTGTTCTCACCTACGGTTCGACGGGCGACGTGCGTGCACGTGATGTCAGGCTCGACGCGATGCTGCGCCCGCGGTTCGTGGTGGACACGCCATGGGGGAGCGCACAGGTCGCGCTCGACGCTCGCGGCATGCACAACGTCGCGAACGCGCTCGCCGCGATCGCCGCGTCGGTGGCATTGGGTGCTGGGCTTGACACCGTCGTCGATGCGTTGTCGACACCCGTCCTATCGCCATGGCGGATGCAAGTTGAACAAGCCGCATCGGGTTGCGTCGTCATAAACGATGCGTACAACGCGAACCCGATGTCGATGCGCTCGGCGCTCGACGCGCTGATGGCCGTGCCCGCTACGCGTCGCATAGCGGTGCTCGGATCCATGGCCGAGCTCGGCCCTTCCTCCGACGAAGCGCATCATGCGGTCGGTGATCACGCGGCCGCGCTCGGCATCGATGTGATAGCGGTTGCGACATCGTTGTACGGCGGATATGCCGTTGCCGACGTCGCGGCGGCGGTCGATGCACTCGATGAGATGGCGTTGGGCGTCGACGACGTCGTCCTTGTCAAGGCCAGCCGTGTCGGCCGACTCGAGCGCGTCGCCGACGCACTGTTGCGACGGTAGTCCGCGGCGATGGCCACGCACTACGAAACACTCGGCGTCAGCCCCACGGCGGATGCAGCCGCCATACGACGTGCGTACATCGCGAAGGCCCGCGTCCATCACCCTGACCGGCACGCAGGGTCGAGTCCCGTGATGCAGGCCGCGTCCGCCCGCGCCATGCGCGAGGTGAACGCATCGTGGGCGATTTTGTCCGACGCCGAAGCGCGGCGGCGTTACGACGACTCACTTCGCGTCGCGAAGCGTGAGGCTCCTCGGCCGACGCCGCCACGCGCGACGTCTGCATCGCCACGTCCCCCAATGCACACGATTCGCGATCCGGACGACGACGACGATGGTACCGACGGACGCTTCGACGGCGACGAAATCGATCTTGTGTCCCACGGCTTTCGCTTCCTGCCCGCGATAGCGCTGTTCGTGATCCTCCTCGGCATCTTCATCTTCACGGCGTTCGCGGCATCGAATGCGCACCCGGACGCACCTGTGGTGACGGTGCCCGGCGAACTCCGAGCCGGTTCGTGCGTGCGCTCGGCGGCGGTACTCACCACCGTGCCGTGCGATCGACCCCATGACGCGATCATCGAGAGCGTGGTGTCGGCGACGCGAGGCTGCCCGCCGGGGAACAGCCTCTATGTCACTGCGCCCGGCCGTGTCGCGTGCTTGCTGCCCGTACCGTAAGAGGATGCGCCGATAGGCATATCCGACCCAGCGACACCGGTCGACGTACGCTCGGCGCATGATTCAGGTCTTGGGTATCGACCACATCGTTCTTGTCGCATCCGATGTCGAGCGCACGGTTGACTGGTATCGCGAGAAGCTCGGTCTCGTCCCCGAGCGCCTTGATCAGTGGCGCAAGGGTGAGGCGCTGTTCGTGTCGTTGCGAATAACGCCGTCGACCATCATCGACGTGTTTCACGGCGAGCGAACGGGTGTCAACATCGATCACGTGTCGTTTGAAGTTGACCCCGACGTGGATCTCCTCGCGGTCGCGGCATCGGGTGCGTTCGAGGTCGATCACGCGCCGTTCGTCATCTGGGGCGCGCGAGGTGACGGTCTCGCGATGTACGTCCTCGACCCCGACGGCAACCGCGTCGAGCTGAAGCAATATGCGACGACTACGAGGGGGTAGGAGCGGCCCGGCCGCGGTACAGTTTTCGTCCCTGGACCGTTAGCTCAGTTGGCTAGAGCGTTCGCTTCACACGCGAGAGGTCACTGGTTCGAGCCCAGTACGGTCCACCACCAGCTGCACGCCGGGTCTGCGCTGTCGTCGCGTCCTGGGCGTCACGAAGTGGACAAAGGCGTGTGCCTCACGTCTTCAGTCGTCGTGCCGATGGAAGCCGGTGCGTGAACCCTTCGCCGCTGCGAGCATCCTGGCAACGTCTGGCGTCGTGCGTTTGCGTTGCGCTCCGTGTGAGGTCGCGTGGAGTGGCCCGGCTGACTCGCGATGCTGGGTGTGCGACGATTGGGGTAGCCCGCTGCGGTCGGCTGTTGTGGTGCGCGAGCACGGGGGATTCATCCCGTTCGACTTCGAACTGTTCGCATAGCCGACCGTTGAAAAGGGCCGATAGCTGGTCCCGAATTACAGGAAAGATAATGAGCTGATACAAATGGCGCCGTGTCGAACCGCGCGCCGTCCTTCAGGAAGTTGGGACTCGCCGCGTTCGGAACGGTCGTGGCCCTCCTCAGTGGAGCACAGGCTCTGCGTAGCGTCGACGCCGGCTCGCTCGACGTGCGTACGGTGTCCGACCCGGTCGTGTTGTCGTCCGTTGCCAATGTCGTTCCCACGGTTCGGATCACGGCGCAAACGTGTCGTGGCCTGGAGGCAGGGTCGGGCTTCGTCCTGAAGGGCGGCATCGTGATCACCGCCGGCCATGTGGTCGATGGCGCAACATCGGTCACGGTAGATGTCGAGGGGCTTGGTGCTCAACCTGGCACGGTCATCGGCGTCGATGGGACGGGACGTGACATCGCCGTTGTCGCCGTGCCCGCGCTCGCGGGCGTGCAGGGGGCTGAGGTCTCTGCGAACGTCCTTGCCCGCGGTGCCGATGTTGCTGCCGCCGGCCATCCCCGCGGGGGAGTACGGCAGAGCTTGGCCGGCACCGTTGTCGGCTACGTCGACTCGGGCCCGCTCGCTGCCGATGGGGGACGCGTGCTCACCGTCAGCGTCGGCTTCGAGCCTGGCATGTCCGGCGGGCCGGTGGTTGACGTACACGGCCGCGTCGTGGGCGTGATCATCGGAGTTGAGCGCAATTCGGGCACGGGAATCGCGATACCGACATCGGAGATCACGCGCACGCTGCGTGGCGACAATCTCGCCGCGATGCCCGACTGCGGCACCACTCGATAGTCGTTTGGCAATGCGCGATCGCATCGGCGCGGCGCGAGTCAGGCAGACTGCCTGCCGTGCCTGATGCTGCCCAACGCTGTGTCATCGTGGTCGCGGGCGGCGATATTGCACCGATGCCGGGCCTCGCCCGCTTGCTCCCGCCGCATGCGTTCGTGATCGCCGCGGATTCAGGCGTACGGCACGCCCATGCAATGGGCCTGCGAGTCGATGTCGTCATCGGTGACTTCGACTCTGCGACCGTGGCTGAAGTGGACGCTGCCACGGCGTTGGGCGCCACCGTTCTGCGCTATCCGGTCGCCAAGGACAAGACCGATCTCGAGCTCGCCCTCGACCACGCCTGCGCGGTCGGTGGCGCCGGCGCGCGTGTCGTGGTCATAGCCAGCGCGACGGGTCGGCTCGATCATGCGATGGCCAATCTGTTACTCCTGGTGTCCTCTGCGTATGCCGACGTGGAGATCGATGGCTACGTCGACGACTGGTTGATCAGCGTCGTGCGAAATGAGCGTCGCACGCTGCGTGCCCGCAAGGGAGCACTCGTGAGTCTCCTGGTGATCGATGCACCCGCGGTGCGCGTCACGACCACCGGACTCGAATATCCGCTGCGCGATGAACTCGTCTACCGATCATCGACGCGCGGCGTGAGCAATGTCGCCATTGACGGAGCGTTCGAGGTGCAGGTTGACGGCGGAGCGCTTCTCGCGATGCGCGAATGGGCAGACTGATCGCCAATGGACATCACCGCCAACGTTGAGGCACCCTGCGCGCCGGAAGCCCTGCGCATGTGGATCGACGACCTCGAGCGGTATCCCCAGTGGCTGAGCATCGTGCCACGCGCGACTGTGGCGCCGTCAATGGAAGGTGATCCTGGCCCGGCGTGGCTCATTCATCTCCGCGGGAAGGTCGGGCCTCTCACGCGCTCGAAACGCCTGCGGATGGTGCGTACGCACCTCGGCGCCGATGAGGTCGCGTTCGAGCGGCGCGAACTCGACGGTCAGCAGCACGCTGCATGGCGGTTACGCGCCGTGCTCGTACCACACACTGACGGAACCACGCTCACGATGCATCTGCACTATGGCGGACGCCTCTGGGAACCCTTGGTCGAGCGACTGCTGCGCGACGAGATCGAACGCTCCCGCCCACACCTGCTCGCACTGCTTGAGGGCTGATCACTCCTCGATCTTCACCCTCGGTCCGCGCTGTCAACGGCGGGCCCAGGCTGCGTAGCGGCCGTGGCGGCGCTCGAGGGCGACATCGAGGCCGAAGCACGCACTGAGGTTCGTCTCGGTCAGCGTCTCGTCGATGGGACCTTGCGCCAGCGCGCGACCATCGCGCAGAAGCAACACGTGAGTGAACGCCGGCGGGATCTCCTCCACATGGTGGGTGACGAGAACCACGGGGGGAGTGGTCGGATCAGCGGCCAGATCATCGAGGGTCACGATCAACTCCTCGCGACCCGCGAGGTCGAGCGCTGCGGTCGGCTCGTCGAGAAGGATCAAACCGGGGTCGTTCATCAACGTGCGGGCCAACAACACTCGTTGGCGCTCACCCGACGAACAGGTCGCGAACTGGCGATCCGCAAGTTGGCCGATGCCCACGCGTTCGAGCAAACCCCGGGCGCGAGCACGGTCATCATCGGAGTACGTGTGCCACCACGGCTCGAGCGCCGCGTTGCGGGCGATCATCACGATCTCCGTGGCGGTGAGTTGCGGGCGCAGCATGTCGGCGAACGATGCCGAGGACCAACCAATGCGCTCACGTGCGCGCCGGATGTCGCTCTGCCCCAACACATTGCCGAGAACGCTGACCGACCCACGGCTTGGGTGCAGGTACAGCGAAACGATGCGCATGAGCGTGGTCTTTCCGCAGCCGTTGCGGCCGAGCACGACCCAGCGCTCGCCGGAGTGCACCGACCAGTCGAGGCCTCGCAGGATCTCGTTGCCGTCCTCGATGCGCGTCACGCCGCGCACCTCGACAACGGTGTTGTTGGTCGCCTTCGGGCTTGGTTCGCGCGCGCCGTGCGACTCGGTGCCGTTCACGCGTCCGAACCATGTGGGTCGAGGTGGGTGAGCCACGTGGCGTACATCTCGCCGTAGCGTCCGCCAAGCGCGACGAGTTCCGCGTGCGTGCCGTGCTCGACGACCTGACCGGCTTCGACGACGGCGATCCGATCGCAGCGCATCGCCGTGGCCAAACGGTGGGCGATGATCACCGCGGTGCGGCCCTCGAGCAGCGTGTCGAGGGCATGTTCGATCTTGGCCTCGGAGCGCAGGTCGAGGTTCGACGTGGCCTCGTCGAGCACGAGCACTCGCGGCTTCGCGAGGAACGCGCGTGCGAGGGCCAGCAACTGGCGCTCGCCGGCCGATAGCGACGAGCCACGTTCGTGCACGAGCGCGTGGATGCCGCCCGGCAGGCGTTCCACGGCGTCATCGATGCCGACGGCGCGACACGCTTCGAGCACAGCCTCGTCGCTCGCGTCGGGCTGAGAGAACGCGACGTTGTCGCGCACCGTGCCGTGGAAGAGGAACGGTTCCTGAGGAACCACACCGAGCTGGGTACGCAGCGAGGTGATCGTGACGTCGCGCAGATCGTGGCCGTCGATGCGCACCGTGCCCTGCTGCGGATCGTAAAAGCGTGTGATCAGCTTGGCGACCGTGGACTTGCCGGCGCCGGTGGTACCGACCACGGCCAGGCTCTCACCGGGTGGGATACGAAGCGACACGTCATGCAATACGGGCTCGCCGCCGTCGTAGCCGAAGGTGACATGGTCGAGCACGATCTCGCCCTTTAAGGGAGGGAGCACGTACGCGTCGGGGCGCTCGGCGACCTCGGGCTCGGTGACCAAAAGTTCACGAAGTTTGCGGA
>JAYUFA010000063.1:0-18653 GCA_043738925.1 Actinomycetota bacterium | reverse complement strand
CAATCGCGCAACGGTTCTTCGACGAGCGATGGATCGATGCGCCCACACGACCCGGCAAACGTCCGGGCGCGTTCTGCGCGTACACCGTGGCGAACCATCACCCGTACTTGTTGCTCAACTGGACGGCACGCACGCGTGACGTGCTCACCCTTGCGCACGAACTCGGGCACGGTCTGCACGCGTTTCTCGCGCGCGAGCAAGGCAGCTTTCACCAGAGCACACCGTTGACGTTGGCCGAGACCGCGTCGGTGTTCGGCGAGACCGTCACCAACGGTCGGCTGCTCGCGGCGCTCGACGATCCCAACGACCAACTCGCGTTGTTGGCATCGGTGGTCGAGGACTCCATCGCGACCGTGTTCCGCCAGGTCGCGATGAACCGCTTCGAGCACGCTGTGCACACCGCGCGGCGCACCGAGGGCGAGCTGTCCGTCGACCACTTCAACGAGATGTGGGCGCAGTCGCAGGCCGCGATGTTGGGCGATGCCGTCGAGATCACCGACGGCTATCGCACGTGGTGGTCCTATATTCCGCACTTCATCAATACGCCTGGCTACGTGTACGCCTATGCGTACGGGCAGCTGCTCGCGTTGTCGGTGTATCGCCGCTACGAGGAACAAGGTGCGGCGTTTGTGCCCCGCTATCTCGAACTGCTGCGCGCCGGAGGTTCGATGTCACCCACCGAACTCGGCCGCATCGTCGATTGCAACCTCGACGACCCGGCGTTCTGGGATGGCGGCCTTGCGATCATCGACGCCAAAGTCACCGCAGCCGAACAAGCCGCGCGCGCCGCCGGCCGCCTCTAGGTTTCACCGTCGCCCGCGACGCTTCACCTATCCGCTGAACCCCCTAGTCGTACGTCGCTTCGAGCCACCAAGAGCCGCGCTCGCGCACGACAAGCCAAGCGGCACCACCGGCACCCAGTATCTGTAGCCGCGCGGCACGCCGCCGCGTGACCGGATCCCACCATCGCTCTTCGAGCATCCACGGGCCGGCCCAACCGACGAGCGCGATGGGCGCCGCGGTGCCGATCAGGAGCGCAACCGGCGCGGCGGGGAGCAGACCTCGACCACTGACCACGACCTCAGCACCGGCGTCGTCGATGAGCTGGATCGGCACGCGCGGCTCATGCACCATGGCCGGCGCCGGTGCCGGCACACGCCCCGGCCATGGCGCATCGCGCGATGGAGAAGCCGGCGTGAGTTCACGTTCGCGGAGGTCGACACCGACTGCAGGCACGAGCCGCACCGTGTCACCCGGACCCCGACCGCCGGCCCGCTCGGGCACCAACACCGCGTCATGGCCGAGCATCGAAGCGAGCCGCGCCAAAGCGCGGGCTGCTCGCTCGTCGGCCTCGGTCTCCTCCCCCCAGAACCCGAGCTGACGCCCCTTGGCGGCCACCACTTCGTCGGGCACCAACGCGAGGTGTGCGATACCGCCAGTGGGGCGCGATGCCGCTGATCCGTTGAGCCAACCATCGAGTTGCCACCGCGCACGATCGGCGATGGCGCCCGCCGACAATGCTCCTTCGTGGCGCCACAAGCGAACAAGGTGCTCGCCGTGCTCGGTCTCGGCCTCGATCGCGACACGAGTACATGCCAACCCGCGCGCATCGAGCGCGGCGTGCAGGTCGTCAGCCAACTCGCGTATGACGAACGCAACCTGTTCGACGCGCTCCGCGGGAGGATCGAGCACGACGGCGACGCGCAGATCAGGGGGAGGATCACGCGCGTCAGGCGGTCGTTCATCGAGCCCCGCGGCCAACCGGTGCATCCGCATGCCTTCGGTCCCGAAACGTCCGATCACCGAAGCCGTGTCGAGCGCGGCGAAGGCCCCGAGGGTGCGCAAGCCGAGACGACGGAACACGTCGACGAGATCGAGATCTTCGAGCACGCTGATCGGTAGCGGGCCGAGGAACGCCGCGCTATGCCCCGGAGCGATCACGACGGGCTCACCGCATGGACGTGTCTGGCGCGCCGCGAGCCCCGCCGCAAACGGACCGTCAGCGACACCGATGCAACATACGGTCCGACCGGCCAGCACCTCGGTCACCCGGGCCTGCACCTGCGTTGCCAACGCGTCATCGCCGCCGAAGTACCGCGACGGACCACGCGTGGGCAACGAGCACGTACCAGGGCGCGTGATCTCGAGCCGGGGCGCGAACGCTTCGACGGCGCGAGCAACTGCTTCGAAGCTGCGGGCTTCGCGCGAGGCATCACGCTCGAGCACGACGAGGTCGGGGCAGCGACCTTGCGCTTCACGACGCCGCATCCCTCGATGCACCCCCTCGGCGCGAGCCCCGCCCGAGCAGGCCACAACGCGGTTGGCCACGAACACGGCGGCCGGATGCTCGGCGGCGACACCGTGGGCCACGACCGGCCAGTCGAGACACCAGACCACCATGGTCCGCACCGGCACTCGAGCATCAGCCGACACGGGCAATCACCGGTTCTTCGGGCAGGGGCACGGACAAATCGCACGCAGGCACGGGCACTGGCAAAGCAGACGCAGACGCAGACGCAGACGCAGACGCAGACGCAGACGCAGACAACGTCACCTGCACCTGACGGGGGCGCGAGAACCCACGCCGCCCCTCGGCCCGAACGGTGAGGGTACGAGCGCGCAGATGACCATGCCCGACACCGAGCCCGGACCATTGCGAAGTGGAAGCAACCAGGCCCACATCGGGAGCGTCCGGCCACACCGCGGTGCCCCCGCATGCCCCACGCAACACCAGGAGCACCGACCCGCGTTCACGGGCCCGGGCACCCAAGCGCCGCACGTCACCGGCACGCACCCGACGCTGCATCCCGACCACCACGAGATCGAACGAACCGAGCAACGCCGCTACCGCAGGTGCCCATTGGTCGCCACTACGGACACACGCCACGCGTTCAAGTGCCACACCGGCTTCGACAGCTGCCCCGAGGTTGAGGTCGGGGAGGTCGACAAAGACCACCCACGAATTGGCGGCGACCACCGGCGCAACCAGGGCCAGCGCTACCGAGGCTGCGCCGAGACCATCGACGGTAAGGGTGATGCCACGTTGCAGCGCGCCGCCCGGGAAGAGGCCGGTGAAGGGTTCGGCCAAAGGCAAAGTGTGCTCACCAGCAAGAACCAGCGGGCGTATCTGATCGACAACCTTGGCCAGACGCGCCCGACGCAAGGCGCGCTCAGCCCCCGCGTCGCCGGCTTCGTCGGAGTGGGCAACTTCGGCACGCACCGCGCGAGTATCGAACACTCGTTCGTTCTCCGCAAGTGGAGAACTCTGTCAGTGGGCGGTGTAGCTCGTTCCGCAGGCGGCCGAACCGACGGTGACGTCGATAAGCACGGCCGAGTTCCCGGCATTGAAAGGAACGAAGTACGAGATCGTGGTCGAACCAGTGCTGCCCGTATTGCCGGGCAGCACAGTCGGGGGTCCGAAATGGTTGTGCACCGTGACCGTGACCGATGTGTTGTGCAGCGACGAACTCACGTGGATGAGATCGAACGTTCCGTTTTTCGGTGTCGAATCCGTCATCGACGCCGAACAGGTCGGTGGCGCCACGGTCGTCGTGGGCGCTGCGGTCGTCGTCGGCGTCACCGTCGTGGTCGGCGCCTCCGTCGTAGTAGTCGGCGGGATGGTCGTGGTCGGCGGGACGGTCGTGGTCGGCGCCTCCGTGGTGGTCGGCGGGACGGTCGTGCTGGTCGTCGGTGGGCCGGCTGTGGTCGTCGGCGAAACCGTGGTCGTCGGCGAAGCGGTCGTGGTCGACGCGGCAGCAGTGGTGCTGGTCGGCGCCGGCGCTGCGGTCGTGGTGGGGACCGGGCCGCCGCGCGAGGGGGCGGTGGTGGTGCTCGGCAGGCGGCCGGTGAAGATGCGCACCGTGGTCGTGGGGCCCTTGGCCGCGAGACCGGTGCTGGTGAGCTTGGACGGGTCGATTGCGGCTGTGGTGGAGCTGACATCGTTCGACGACGTGGACGACGAGACGTTCGACGATGACGATGCAGCACCGATGCTGGTGGTCGTCGTACGGACGGCGACGCTGCCGAGCACCTGCGGATCCTTCGTCGCGCCGCCGCCAAGCACCACGACCGCCGCAACGAGCACGACGATGCCGAGAGCTACGCCGAGCCAGGCAATGCGAGGCACGCCGGCCAGCGCCTGCCCGATCGAACGCCCCGCGACAGCACCAGAAGCACCCTCCGCAGCGATGCCCAAGGGCGCCATCGCCGCGCCGCGCGCGGCCCGTTCGGGCTCGCCGTCGGCGAACACGGCGGCGACCGGAGAGCGGGCAAAGACTGAGGTCGCCTCGGTGCGCTCGACCGGCTCATCGAGCGGCGTTACGGGCGACACGGGCGTTGCGGGCGACGCGGCAAACCGCGATGTGGAACCATCCGGGTTGACCTGCCACCCCGGCGGGAGATCTTCAGACGGATACCATCGACCGTCGGAAGCGAGCCACCAGCCTGGTTTCGCCTCCTCACTCCCTGCCACTGCTCACGTCCGATCTGCTCTGTCTCCCTGATGATGTCAGGTAGAAGCCGTGTTCTTCAACGCGCGTCGCGGTTCATCACTGATTTTTGGGGCAATCCATGAAAGATGAGGACCGAAGCGACGAGGCGCCGGGGGTGGGGCCTCATCCGCTGCCATGGCCAGACGACCCTCGGCTCGACCCGGCGCTGCTCGGCGCGGGCGACCGGCGCAACGTGGTCGATCGCTATCGCTACTGGCAGCTCGAAGCGATCGTGGCCGACCTCGATCAGCGTCGACACCCGTTTCACGTAGCGATCGAAAACTGGGAGCACGACCTCAACATCGGCACGGTGGTACGCAACGCGAACGCGTTCCTCGCCGAGGCAGTCCACATCGTCGGACGACGTCGATGGAATCGGCGCGGCGCCATGGTGACCGATCGCTATCAACACGTGGTGTATCACCCAGACATCGACACCTTCGTCGGCTGGTGCACAGACCGTGCGTTGCCCGTGATCGGCGTCGACAACCTGCCAGGCGCGGTGCCCATCGAAGCCGTTGCGTTGCCGCGCCGCTGTGCGCTGCTCTTCGGTCAGGAAGGCCCGGGACTCTCCGAGACCGCGCGCAACGCGGTGTCTCTCGTTTGCTCGATTGCGCAATACGGTTCGACGCGTTCGATCAACGCAGGCGTCGCGTCGGGCATCGCCATGCATGCGTGGATTCGTACCCACGCCGACCCGAGCCAATAGCGCCAGAGGACTCGCGCGGATAGGTGAAGCATCGCGCTCACGCCGAAGGGGGTGCGAATCGGCAACGAGGACCGCTGGGTCAGCCGCTCGGAACCAGCTCGACCAAGGTTGACATCTGGCGCATGGTGCGTCGGGCGTCGGCTCGTACGTTGCCTCGCTTGTGGAGTGTGCCGATCTGGTCGGAGATCACGATGTCGCCGACCACCCAATGGTGGCAGTAGACGCGCTCGGGCTGATCGGCCAACGTGAGCAACTCGTCGAGAAGCGCGCGCCCTTCGTCGTAGGCCACGCCATCGAACTCGCGCACGAACGCGCTCACATAGAGCGCTGGCCGACCCGTGTCGGGATGGCGGAACACGGCAGGATGCGGCGCGCCCGCGCCGTCATCGGGATAGGTGATGGCATCGTTGGCCTGCCGCGCACGTGCGGCGCGGTCAACCTCGTCCTGGACGGGTACGGCATACGCGCCAGCCGCGTGCAGCGTGTGCCGACCGACGAGGCCGTCGATACGTGTGCGCAATGAATCAGGGAGCGCCTCGTAGGCCGCGTACATGTCGAGAAAGCACGTCGGAGGACCGCCGTCGGCCGGAAGACGAAACGCTTCGAGCACGGTCTCCTTTGCCACACGCGCCTGAAAGCCGTAGTCGTTGTGCCACGGGATCGCACCACTGCCCGCGACACCTTTTTCGCGGCCGTGTGCATCGAGTTCGTTCGACACCGGCAGGATCTCGGGCTCATCGAACGCAATACCGGCGTACAGGTCTCGCGCCGGCGCGACCGAACCGAAAGCGAAACCGAGTTGTGCGAGTTCGCGGCCGGCGGGAACACGATGGCCACGCAACACCAGCACGTGATGTTCCACGAGCGCGTCGCGCAGGAACTGCTGGTCGGCGTCCGAACACACCGCGGGATCCCAACCGCGGACCTCGGCGCCAAACGGCTCCAAGGGCGTCATGCGCATCCCCATGTTCACTCCCCCAAGGTCGCGAGCAACTTCTCCACCGGTCGAAGGTCAAACGGGTGACTGGTCATCACGATGATGTGCGTTGCCCCGGCCTCGACATATGCCGCTGCATCGCCGACCTCGCCGGCACCGATGGCAACCGTACGCTCGATCGCGCCGGGGTCGCGGCCCACCTTGTCGCACCAGCTGTCGAGGATCGCGTTCTTCGCCCGAAAGTTCGCGGGCGGCCCAAACGTGTTCCACGCGTCGGCGTACTGCGCCGTGAGCTTCAACGTGACTTTCTCGCCACCACCACCGATGAGGATCGGCAGCCGCCCTACCGGACCTGGAGTGAGCGCGCCGAGGCGTGCACGAATTCGTGGCAGTGCCTCGCCGAGATCGTGCAGGCGACCCGCCGCGGTGCCGAACTCGTAGCCGTACTCGGCATAGTCGCGTTCGAACCAGCCCGATCCGAGGCCCAGATACACGCGCCCACCGGAGAGATGATCGACCGTGCGCGCCATGTCGGCCAAAAGATCGGGGTTGCGGTACGAGTTGCAGCCGACCAGGAGACCAATCTGCGCATTCTTGGTGTCGACGGCCATCGCCGACAACAAGGTCCAGCCTTCGAAATGCGACGCATCGCCAGGACCGAACAACGGGAAGAAATGATCCCAGGTCCAGATGCTGTCGAGACCCATCGCGTCGGCTGCCTGCCAGGCGGCTCGGAGATCACCAATGCTGGTGCCCTGCGGTTGCAGTTGCACCCCGACCTTGATGGCTCGCACGGCGGCACTCCTTGTAGGGGGCAGAACGGGTGGGCGTACCGGCCGGCTGCGCCAGGCGCGTCGCAGCACACGCAACGGGTTCCGCACGGCGAAGGTTCACTCGGCCGGGCCGAGCAACTCCTCGTCGGTGGGCGGAACAACGCCTGGCAGGTAGTAGGTGTACAGGTTCTCGATGATCGAGCGGATGCCGTCGGTACCCGTCTCGGCCAGCTCGATGGTGATGATGCTGCCGTTGATGTGCACCGAACGGATGCCACCGCGGGCGAAGAGGCGCCGGGCAAGCTCATCGGGCGGCCGTGTCGAGCCGGCATCGGGAGCGCCCGAATACGACTCGTGGCCCATGCCGGTGAGCACGCGGTTGATCTCGTAGCGGACGATGCCGGCGCGCGACGAGTTCTTCTCGATGACGGTGACGAGCTGACCCATACGAGGCGCAATCTACTCGGCGTGGTCGATCACGCAGGAGTTCGGGCGCGATCTCGACTCGTGGAGCGCACAACGGCGGCGCGCAAAGTCCAGGCGGCAAGACCGACGCTGATGAGGGCGAGCACGATGTGCACTGCCTTGAAACCGGCTGAGTGATCGCGGGCGGCGATAATGATCGCCCGTGCGATCCAATACACGCCGCTCACGCCGCCAAACACGATTGCGCCGACCCGAGCCCCCGGGAAGCGACGGAGAGAGGCGACGACGAGCGCGATCGCCGTTGCTACGAACAGCAGCGAGGTGATGATCGCGATGGTCTTGCCGGTGTGCGACATCGCGCCATCACCCGCAGCGTTCTTGATACGGGTGATCCAGACGAACAGGGCGAACCCGCACATCCACAGGGTTCGCGTTCGCAGCGACGCCGTCTTCATCCGCCCGACCCTACGACAGCTCTTCCCCCGCGCCCACTCGCCGGTCTCACTGAACCTTGACACACGGGCGGCTGGCCCTTTCCGCCGAGCGGACTCAACTACACCAGCTTGCTGCCGACGTGACATCCGTGAGAACCCACGCATACGACATCCGCCTGACGAGCGCGGAAGCCGTCGTTTTGTTCGAGCTTCTGCACCGCATCCAGGACGGCGCCATCAACGGACCCCTCGACGCAGCCGAACGCGGTGTGACCGACAGCCTCCTCAACCTGCTCGAGGGCGCTCTGACCGAACGCGCCGAGCTGGGTTATGCCGATGTCGTCGCACGAGCGAAGCGCCGCTTCGTCGTCGCCGCGATCTGATCAAGCCGGCGACCATCAATCCAGCGACAGCGCAAGCTGCGCATCGTCGCCCGGCAGGTTCCACGAACGACGGTGCTCGACGCACGGCCCGACCTCGCGTAGCGCGGCCATATGGTCCGGGGTGGCGTAGCCCTTGTTGACATCCCAGCCGTACACAGGATGGTCGCGCGCCATCTCCCGCATCAGGCCGTCGCGTTCGACCTTCGCGAGCACGCTTGCCGCGGCCACCGACGCGCAGGTGAGGTCGGCTTTGATGCGTAGGGCAACCGTGTCTGGTGCTCTGGCGATGGGCGCCTGCGGTGCACGCGGCGGCCTACTGAACCAGTCGTAGTTGCCGTCGAGCACGATCACCGAGAGCCCGACATCGAGCATGGCGATCGCCCGTTCGCCGGCAAGACGCAGCGCCGCCAGAATCCCGAGCGCGTCGATCTCGGCCGCGCTGGCGTGACCGACCGCGAATCCCACCGCCCACCGCTGGATCTTCGGCACGAGCTGCTCACGCGCCTTGGGCGTGAGCAGCTTCGAATCACGCAGGCCAGTTGGCACGCGGCGCGTGCGCTCGTCGACGACCACGATCCCCGCCGTTACCGGACCACTGAGCGAACCGCGGCCGACCTCGTCACTGCCCGCCACCACCACATGACCGTCGGCGAAGTAGCTGCGCTCGACACGCAACGTCGGAGCGCGCCGAGACGGGGATCTCGATGCCACTGCGGTTGCCACGGCCACGACGCTAGTGGATACGCGGATCGGCGTATCCACCAACAACACGGGATGCGTCGATCGCTCAAGCAACGGGGAATGGGGCCGATAGCGCCGGGAGAACGTTCACGGAGGAGGCATCAGTGCGCAAGCGGAAGGATCCACCGCTGGGTTATGCGCGCGCGGTGCGCACGATCCCGATCTCCGCGGCCGAGCCCGTGAAGGGACGCGCGCCAATCAGCTGGGCCGACCCGGCGCTCGCGGATCTTGCCGAAGGTTTGCTGCCCCCGAACACCGGCGCGGCGCCGGCGGCGTGGCAGTCGTGGTCACCCGAACACTCGCCCGAACTCGCTTGGACCACCCCGATGATCGACGGGGTGTTGGCCGGCGGATTCACGCCAGAATTCGACGCAAGGACACTCACGAGCGAGGTCACGTCCGCGGCGCAAGCTGGATGGTCACACGATCCGGCGAAGGCGGCGACCAGCTCGTGGTTACGTCGCATCGCCGATTTGGATGCCGGCCCGCCTGCCTCGGCATCGATCGATCGCGGCGTCGTTGCACCTCGCTACGACGGACCGTCCGCCGGATCCAAGCCCACGGCGCGCGTCGATGGCGTCGAGTTCGTCGATCGATTCGAGCGTGGTGTTGCACTCACCCTCGACGAGCAACAATTGGTGGCACTTACGAAGAGCGCGATCACGCGCTTGGCGCCCGAGGCCACGAGCGTGTGGCTGGCTCGTCGAGAAGACGACTCACTCTCGGCGATCGATGCGCTCAGCGACGATCCCATCGCCGACTGCCGTGTGCGATCGAGCAATGGCTGCCCTGCATGGTTGACCGGCACGCTGCAACGATTTGATCGGTCCGATGAGCTCGACGCGTGCCCGCGCTTGCGCGCCACTGCGACGCCCGCGTGCGCGGCAGTGTGTGTGCCCGTTGGTATGCCCGGCCCGTGGCGCGGCGTGCTGTTCGTACGTACACCGGTCAACGCGCCGATCGATGCCGGTACCGCCGAACTCATCGGCTACACCGCGCTGACGGTCGCCGGCCGGTTCTCTCAGTTGCGCGACGAAACCGCCTGACCGATCGAGCTCCTAGCCCGCGGTCTCGACCAGTTCGATGAGGTGGCCCTCGTTGTCCGCGATGAAGCCGACGCGTACGCCGCCGGCGTGCTCGTTGAGTTCGGGGGTACGTACGACACTCCCACCGGCTGCCAGTGCACGTGCGACCAACGCGTCCGCGTCGCTCGTGATGAAGCCCAGGATCACTTCACCGGACGACACCGCGGTCACGTCGGCGTAGCGCAACAGGACCAACGTCGGAGCGCCGGCTACGGGCGATGTGAGAATGATCTCGTCGATCGGGCGATCGGCGATCTCAGCCTGCACGCGGGTGCTTTCGGAGAAGCCGAACACGGAGCTGTAGAACGCCAGCGAGGCTTCGAGGTCGGCGACAAGCAGCTTGGTGAAACCAAAGCGTTCGGCTGGTTGGTCAGACATGGGCGGTGATCCTCTCGGACGTGACCGGAGCAGACTTGCACAGATGCAGTGCTACTGGGTCGCCTCGCGGAACGGCTCGTCTCTGTGCTGCTGGGTCGCCTCGCGGAACGGCTCGTCTCCGTGCTGCCGGGTCGCCTCGCGGAACGGCTCGTCTCCGTGCTGCCGGGTCGCCTCGCTCGGCTGCTGTCACCAGCTGCCGCCGCCACCGCCGCCGCCGCCTCCTCCACTGAAACCGCCACTGAACCCGCTGCTGCCGCTGCTTCCCGGGGTCGACGTCAGCGTCGACGCCGTCTGCGCGGTGAACGAGTTGACGCGGTCGCCGAACGTCGACCAGACCATGAGGCCGCTGCCGACATACCAGCTCGACGTGTCGGGCGGCGCAAGGCCGAGCACCGACAACGTGTTCGCCCACTTCTTGGTCGCGCCGAACGCAATCGCGTACGGCAGGTATTCAGTGAAGATGTTCTGGCGCTCCGCGAATTGGGCGCGATGCTTCTCGGAGTTCTGGATGAATTCCTCGAACCCGCGCAAACGGCGATACACACCAGTGCCCTTGGGGGTGCGGCGCGGCATCCACCGCGCACCGACCATCACTGCGAGCCCGGCTGCAACCACCGGTAACCCGATCAAGCCGTAACGCGACTCGCGCGCCAGGAAGAACGTGATGACACCGCCGGCAATCGCGACGACCACACCGATCAATGCCCAGATCGATCGGACGTGATCGGGCCGAGCCGCGAACCAGCCGTTTGCCGCGGCGTCGTCGTTCAGCTTGCCCTTGGTCTTGGCCATCGAACTCGCGAACTTGTTCTTCAGGCTCGACAACGTGACGGTTGGGCCGCCGCCGAACAGCTCTGTCATCAAAAACTGCTCGTAGTCGAGCAGCGGCTTTCGGTCGGCGGCGGGCAACTCCACCAGCCCGTAGTCGCTGACCTTCTTTCCGTCGGTGATCTCCTCGATGCGCAAGTAGCCGCGCACGGCAAGATCGACGATGGTGGCCGACACGTCCTGGGTGCTCGCGACTTCGTTGCGCAGTACGCCGATTTGGCCGGGTCGCAACTTGTCGGGTGGCACGAACTCGACCGGGATGGCCGTGGTGTCATGCAACGGCACTCGCTCACCGTGTTCGATCTGATCGCTGAACGCGACGTCAGTGGCGCTCCCGGTTGCCTTGCGGTCTCGACCCACCAGATATTGCAATGGTGCGATGAGCGCCGCGAACAACACAGCGAGCGCCGCCGTAATGCCACCGGTCAACGGTGTGAGCGCGAACATGTCGGAAAGCGTTCTCGGCGCGAGCGATCCCTTGGGAATCAGAATCGGTTGCGGCTCGGTCGCGTCGCCACCCGGGTCGGGTATCGCGACGACGACAGTGACCCCTTGATCGGGAGCGAGGCCCTGTTGCGCGAACACCGCGATTGGTACCGCCGACGCGTCCGTTGCGGCATCGATGCGGGCGACCTGACATGCGTTGTCCAAGCGTGTCGTTCCCGCGAAACATTGCACGCGCGCCGCACCGCCGGGTACGTGCACGCGCACATCGACGCGATCGATCGACACCGGCCATTCATTGCCGATCGCGTTCCAGTAGAGCTCGTCGTTGCCCGCCTGCGCGTTGACGACACCGTCGAGGCGATACGTGATCGTGTACGCGTGCACGCCCGTCACGGTGTGGCCGGCGTCGCCGATGCGAATGCGTTGCCGGCCACTACCCAGGGCGCTCACGGCGTAGTTGCCCGACGCGTTCGTGGCCGTGACGGACAACACCGTCAACGGATAGCGTCGGTCATTCTGATCGTTGTAACCCTGCACGGTAGGCAGCACACGGTCGATGCCGTGACGAGCGTTCGGACCGAAGTCATATTGGATCACCTCGCGAAAGATCGCCGACCCATCGGCGTTCGTCGTGATGTCGACCTCGTACTGCACGATCCGCTCGTCGGTCGACGCAGCCGCGCCGGTGACACCGCCAAGCACGAGCACCAACGACGCCACGAACATTGCGGCGACCCCACCGAAGACTTTGCGCATGGCACCATCATCGCAGCGAACGCCACCGTGCTGCTGGGTCGCGTCGCCTACCGTGTCGGCTCTGGGCGGGGCAGGCCGAGAACGCGTTGGGCGACAATGTTGCGTTGGATCTGCTGTGTGCCTCCGAAGATCGACTGCGCGCGCGACCAGAAGTAGGCCTCGATCTCGGTGCCGTCGTTCACGATCGGCGCTGCGCCGCGGACCTGCAGGTTGACGTGGTTCAAGAGTTGTTCGGCACGAGTCACCAGCAACTTGTCGATCGATCCCTCGGGGCCCGGTGTCGAACCGTCGACACGCGACGACATCGTGCGCTGCACGTGCAATTGGAGCGTTCGCAACTCAACCCACGCGTGGGCGATCGCGCGGCGCTCACTTGGACCCGCAACAACGCGACCCGTGCGCACATCATCCTCCAACACCGTGAGCATGCGCGTCAGTCGCGCGACCCAGCCGACATCGGCCGGACCACGCTCGTAGCCGAGCAACGCCATCGCGATCTTCCATCCGTCACCGGGCCCGCCGAGCATGTTTTCAGCTGGCACCTCGGCACCGTCGAAAAAGACCTCGGCGAACTCGCGCGTGCCGTACGCGGTGATGATCTCGCGATATTCGATACCAGGCGTCGCCAGCGGTACGAACAACATCGACAACGAGCGATGCGCCGGTCGATCGAGCTCGGTGCGCGCGAGCAATAGACACCATTGCGACCACACCGCTTCGCTGGTCCAGATTTTCTGTCCCTCGATGCGATAGACCGCCCCTGCGGGTGTTTCTGTGCGGGTCGCACGCGTGCTGATGCTCGCGAGGTCACTGCCCGCGTTCGGCTCGCTGAAGCCTTGACACCACCGCACCGTTGACGACAGCAGGCCCGGCAGATGCGCCCGCTTCTGGGCGTCGGTGCCGAACAGGCGGATGGCGTTGGTGATGTGGCCGATTGCCGGCGGCGGCGGTGCGCCAGCCGCGCCCAGCTCGTCGTTGAGGATCGCTTCGTACACGGGCGACATGCCATGCCCGCCGTACTCAACGGGAAACGTGAGGCCCACCCAACCACCGCGATACATCGCCTGGTGCCAGTCGTTCAGCGCGGCGACGCGAGCCTCGGCTGCGTGGGGCAGCGAGCGCGGCGCGTTCGCCGCGATCCACGCGCGGAGGCGGTCACGAAACGCTGCCTCGTCGGCCGTGTCGCGGTAATCCATCAGGCGCGCACCCCGAGCCGCGTAGACGCGATGGCATCCTCGTGCGCGAACTCGTCGCCCAACGTCACACGATCAAGCAACACGCGGCGCACGCGAACGTGCGCCCTTTCCTCCCAGGTGATCGCGATACCACCGAAGAGTTGCGTCTGGAGCTCGACCACCTCGCGACCAACGCGCGAGCAATATGCCTTGGCATGACGCGCCGCGAGCAAAGCATCAGCTGGGTCGAGCTCGTCGGCGGCCCACGCGGCGTACCACATCGACGAACGCGCTCCTTCGAGCAACACCTTCGCGTCGGCCGCGAGATGCTGCACTGCCTGGAACGTGCCCACGGCAACGCCGAACTGCACACGGGCCGCGACGTACTCGACCGCGGCATCGACAGCTGACTGCATGACACCGACCAGGTCTGCTGACAGCATCGCGAGTGCGAACGCGTGCAGGCCGGTCAGTACTGCAGGCTCGACCGGTTCGCTCAGCACCTGCGCGGGTGCGTCGAGGTCGACGCGACGCAGCACACGCGTGATGTCCGCACACGCAACAGGCACGTCGGCGAGTGCGACGAGACACAGGCGATCGGCCGCGTCGAGCGCGAGCGCGTGCGTTGCTCCACGCGCGTCCCAGGCAAACGCCGGAGCACCGCAACGTGCCGTTTCGCCGAGCACTGCGTCGAAACCGATCGTGACTCGCTGCTCTCCAGCAACGCACCCCGCGACAAGCTCGGTCGCGCCGGCGCGCGATGCCAGCTCAGGCGCGAGCACGCCTTGGCCGAGCAACGGAACGGCGCTCAAGGTGCGACCGAACTGCTCGACGACCAAGGCGGCGTCGGCGCTGTGCGCGCCTCCGCCTCCGAAGGTCTCGGGAACGTGCATACAGGAGAAACCGGTGTCAACAAGAGAACGCCAGCCGGCGATGTCGTCCTCGACCGGTGGCAGCGCGTTCGGCGGCGGACACGCCAGTTCGTCGGCGAGGCGACCGGCTATCGCCGCGAGAAGTACTTGATCTTCGCTCAACGCGGCGTGCACGAGGCTGTCCTTCCCGAAGTTGATCGACTTCGCGTCAGCCGAACGAGTCACCGGGTTCAGCGCGCGGCATTGCCGTCGGTTCGGCGGACCCTATCGGGCTCGTACTGTCGGGCTCTCGTCGGAACCTCGGCTCGAGCGTGGTCATCGGCACATGATCGGTCGCGGGCTGCTCCACCATGGCGACCGTTCCGCTCTGTCGCGGTGCGGTGAGCAAGGCCTCACCATGTGCCTCGGTTGTCGACCACGACGGATCAAGTCCGGGCGCGGTGATCACGAGCGCGTCGAGCGCAACGTGTTCGTGCGGCGTCAACTCCCACAGCAGCGCCGGTCGAGTCGCGTGCCATCGCAGAGCGAACGACATCGTGCCGTACCGGGTAGGAACATCGTGCACGTCGAGACTCTGACCGAACCACGTGGGCGGCACCATCGGCAGCAACACCAGCGTGTTCGCACGCGTGTCTTCGTCGAGCACCAGAGTGCGCACGAGTCGCAAGAACGCCGCAGCCACCACCGGGTCGTCGCCGCTACCGCCACATCCGGTGAGCAAACGCGGGTGTGCGTAGGTCGGCCGGTGCATCACCGGCCCCCCGACACGCAGAAGCCATTCAAGCCGTTCGAACGCGAACGGATCGCGCCGGGCGATGTCGCCCACCGCCGCGTGAGCCGTAGCCGCAACATCGAGCCCGCGCACGGTCTGCACCGCGACGATCTCGGTCACATCGGAGCTGTCGTCCACCCTGTCATCAGGGATCGTCATGTCGAGAATGAAGCGGGCTGCGAACGCGTCGAGGTCATCAGCCGCATCGGGCTGATCGCAGGTGCGCAACGCGTACGCGACGGACGCGAGCGACATCGCGGCCTCGCGCGCCAACTGAGGGGAGATCGTCGCCGCCTCGCGCGAGCGGGCTCGCTCGGTCCAGTGCGCAGCTTTCACGACCGCGACGATCACGTCGTCGATCAACGTGCGATCACGGCCCGCGCTGTACGTGCGACCCACAGCGTCGAACACGGCCGTGTTACGGCGGATCGACGCGGGTTCACGCCGGAACCAGCTGTCGAGTTCGAACTCGTCGCATCGCTGCCGCAACAGATCGCCGGCCAACTCGTGCATGCCGATCGATGCCAGCGTGGCGACGATGGCACCCTCGTCGGCCACGGTCCAGTTCGCCTCGCGTCCGACCGGTTCGGCCAGACCGCCTCCCGCCGCGGCCGCGAGTGCGCGCACGGCCGCCGTATACGCGTCGCTCAAGCGTCGATCGGGCAACTCGACGCCCGCGGTGCGCCTCGTGTGCGCTTCCCAACCGTGCGCGACCTGCCCCGCAGTCGGCACCGACGACGGGGCAGTGGGTCGATCACGTCGCGTCGATCGGGGAAACAGAACCGCCCGCACACTCGTGCGATGCGGCACGGGCACGAGGAAACACGCGGTGGCCAGTCCATACGCGCTGCGCACCGCCGCAAAGTCGTCGTCGCGTGCCAATCCGGCGAAGGCCTCGTACAGAGCGTCGCCCGGCGCATCCGCAGTGCTCCAACGCGCCGCACGCTTGTCAAACACGATCGCTGGGCGGTCGTCGACGAACACATGCGGATGCTCGTAGCGCACCGACGACACACAGCCCACACCAAGCGGATGCGTCGGCCGCACCGCGAATACCGCCACGAAGGGCACAGGTGATTCGTTCTCGATCTCGAACACCACAGCATCGCCAGATGCTCCGGCGGACGCGATCGCGTACACGCGTGCCACAGCCTCACCGCTCGGCACCTTGCACACCGTCTCGACCACCGGTGACAACGACACCAGGCGTTGCCGCGCGGTGGTCTCGGCCGCGGGACGGTGCCATCGATCGTCCGCGCCAATGGCCCAGTCGAGACTCCACGACGAACCAATCGGCTGCACCGCCCCCGCGGGGTCGACGAGCGCGAGAGGACCCGAGCCGGCAGTGGCGAGCGTGGTCCACGCCACGCCGGTGACGTTCTCGACATGGTCGAGCGCACCCATCGGCGCGAACGCGGCGTGCGCAGAACGCAACTGGCGCTCCATCCACCATGGCCAATGCCACACCGAGTCGGCGGCCATCAGCGCGGCGGCGGTGCGCGCCCCACGGGCGCGCACGTCGGGCGCCTCACCAGCGCCAGACACGGTGGCCGTGAGTGTGGCGTGAGCCTCGGCGAGAGCAGCCGTCGATGCCGCATCGGTTGACGCCGAGGTGCGTCGAGCCTTCACCCGTAGTCGACCTCGCGGCCAGGTTTGCGCATCAGCAAGCCGCGATACGCATCGGCCGCGGATGCGCCACGCACGATCACCTCGTACATCTCGCTGACGATCGGCAGCTCAACGCCGTACTGCTCAGCCAACTCGTACACCACCGGCACCGCCTTGACGCCTTCGGCAACCTGATTCATCTCGGCCACGATGTCGGCGAGCGCGCGACCACGGCCGAGTTGCTCGCCGACATAGCGATTGCGGCTCTGATGTGACACGCACGTTGCGACGAGATCGCCCATGCCCGCGAGGCCGGCGAACGTGGACGGTCGACCGCCCATGGCGACACCCAGGCGCGTCATCTCGCTCAGGCCTCGCGTAATGACCGCGGCGCGCGTGTTGTCACCCGTGCCGAGACCGTCAGCCATGCCCGCAGCGAGCGCGATGACATTCTTCAACGCTCCGGCGACTTCGCAACCGATGACATCGGTGTTGGTGTACACGCGAAATCCCGGCGCTGCGAACAGTTGCTGCAATCGCTCGGCCACCTGCTCGTCGGCCATGGCCAGCACCGCGGCCGCGGCATGTCCGGCGAGGATCTCCTTCGCCAGGTTGGGGCCGGTGAGCACGCCAGCGGGGTGCCCGGCGAGCACCTGGTTGATCACCTCGGTCATGCGCAGCTTGGTGCCCTGCTCGAAGCCCTTCGACAAGCTGATGATGGGAACCCACGGCCGTAGATACGGCGCCAGAGCTTCGAGCGTGTCGCGAAAGCCGTGCGTGGGAACGCCCATCACCAACACGTCGGCGTGTGCGACGACATCGGCCAACGAACTCGAGCAGCGAAGCCCGGCGTGCAGCGCGAAGCCGGCGAGATAGCGAGGGTTCTCCGCCGTGGCGTTGATGGCTGAGGCAACATCGTCGCGGCGCGACCACAACATGGTGGACGTGTTCGACGCGGCGAGCGACGCGACCGTGGTGCCCCACGACCCTGCACCGATGACAGCGACCCGAACCTCCACGGCCACACCCTAGACTTCGGCCGGTGCAGAAGCGGGAGCGGGTCGTCGCAGCACCGCGTTCGCACCGCGCCGCGGTGTTGATCCCCGTCAAGGCCTTCGATCAGGCGAAAAATCGCCTGGCCGATACGTTGTCGCCTGCCGATCGAGAGCGACTTGCACGTGACCTCGCCACCGGCGTCGTGCGCGCCGCAGCGCCCCTTCCGGTGTTCATCGCGTGCGAAGACGACGCCATCGCCGAGTGGGCCGCGTCGGTCGGCGCGACCGCCATACGCACCAACGGCGGTGGCCTCAGCGCCGTCGTCAACCAAGGCGTCGTCGCGATTGCGAGCGCTGGATTCACCACGGTTTGCATCGCTCACGGTGACCTGCCTGCCGCGCGTGACCTCGGCCGACTCGTCGAACCCGCGGGCGTCACGCTCGTTCCTGACCGCCATGGTGACGGCACCAACATCTTGTGCGTGCCGACCGCGGCGGGGTTTCGTTTCGCTTACGGCTCAGGATCGTTTCGGCGTCACGTGGCCGAAGCGCAGCGGCTGGCGTTGCCCACACGCATCGTGCACGACGATGCATTGGCGTGGGATGTCGACACTTCTGCCGACTTGCCCCATGGCACCGGCGCTCAAAGGGCACAGTACGATCACGCCCCGTCGGCCACAGCAACGAAGAGTTCCATGATCTCGCTTGACCTTCCCCTGCCCCGCAGCGCGCTGGCCATCGCCGCGCATCCCGACGACATCGAGTTCCAATGCGGCGCGACGTTCGCGAAGTGGGCCGCGCAGGGCTGTGAGATCAACCATCTCTTGTGCACCGACGGTTCGAA
>JAYUFA010000062.1:0-2692 GCA_043738925.1 Actinomycetota bacterium | reverse complement strand
CTGCCGCGTGGATGCGTACCGTGACCTCACCGGCCCGAGGTGCGCGGACCTCGATGTCGTCGCGCACTGCGAGGCCGTGCTCGTCGAAGATCACCCCGCGCATCGCTCTCCTCGCCCACGTGAGCTTCGGTGATGCTCGACCATCGTGTCAGTACTTCGCCGACCATCCGGTGTCGACACCCGCTGCCGCTTCAGCGGCCACATCGCTGCCCGGTCGGCCGCCCTGAACGCCCCACGAGTCGGGAGCGATGTCGAAATACACGATCTTGGTGTCCTTCGGGTCGACGCCCACCGTCGCCAGGTTCTTCACTATCGACGCGTACAGATCACGCTTCACGTCAAGTGAGCGCGGGTAGCCGGTGACTTCGATCAGCACGTAGCTCGCGCGGTCGTCGGTGGCGGGCAGCAAGATGTTGTCGGGTCCGAACTCCATGAGCCGAACCTGACGATCCCATTCGGGGATACCCGCCCCCTCGACGAGGCCCTGGTGCACGGCTTCCATCAGAGCACGCTTCTCATGACTGGCGCGCCCCGCCGTCGCGTAGATCTTTGTGTACGGCATGTGCCTCCCCCTTCGAGCTGATGCTCCCGGTGAGACACTACAAGCCGCGCTGTCGCCCACGCCCGAGCGCTCGGCGCCCGATCACGTCGTCGACAGTCTTGTGGTCGGCGCGCAATCTTCCCGTGCACGTCGAAGAGGCCATCGGTCTACGTCACGCGCGAAATGGCCGCAGCCGGGACCGGCTCTTCACCATGGAGATCAACGGGGCCCGATCGGTCGTCGTCGGTACCGTCGTCGTCGGTTGCGCCGTCGTCGCGGGCGGCGTATTTGGGTCGGCGCGGCCACAGCGCACGGGCGACGGCTGCGCCAACGGCGAGGCTGATCAGGTCGGGGAGGGATCGGAGTAGACGCGAAGGGAGGGGGCCGAGGTTGGCGATGGGGTGTCCGATGATGTCGGCTGCGCTGGGGTGGGTGTCATCGGGCGTGGTCCGGTTGTCGCCTTTGGTGACGTAGGTATGCGCGGCGTTCGAGCCGATGATGCGGTGCACGATGAGGAGTCCGGCGCCGGGTTGATCGGAGGCGATCTTGTAGACGACGATGTCGCCTGGCTGATGGCGCGACGCGGTGCGGACATAGAGCGTGTCGCCGTCGTGATAGGTGGGTTCCATCGAGTGGCCGTCGACCACGACGAGTGACGACGATCCGCCGAAACGCGCCGGCCATATGAGCGACGCGGCAGCGGCGAGAACCATCAGGCCGACAACGCGGCGAACGCGACCGGTCCGAGCTCGAGTCGCATGGTGCGTGAAGGTCGCGGTCATGGCGTGTCGACGTGGAAGTTGTCGAAGGTGGTCGTCGGATCGAAGTATGCGTAGGCACCGGCGTTGGTCTGCGACGCGCCCTTGTACGACGCCTGGTCGGCGGCGCTCAAGGTTGCGCTGAGCCTCGGTGTCGCGTCGATCAGCACGCGTATGACCGATGTCGTTGCCGGCGCGACCGGCGACGGAGATTCGACTCGTAGCACGATCGAGTCGGGTGTGGTCGCGACGCCGCCTGGGTACAGGTTGGTGGTCGAGGCGAGCATCGTCCAGCGACCGTTGTACTTCCAGAGTTCGATCGTGCCGTTCGCGGCCGACGTGTACTCGACGGTCAAGAATTGACTTGCGGCAGCGTTCGAACCGAAGACGATGCCTGCGTCCCATGCACTCGACGCATTGCGCGCCACGGTGACCTCGATAGACGCGTCAACGACGCCAATGTTGATGACCAGTGCGCAGTCTCCGCTCGATGATCGGGCGCCATTCGACGCAATCGTCCAGGTGCATCGCGGGGCGGCCCATACCTTCTTTCCGCCGTCGGTGGACGTCGAAGCGATCTTGGTGCCATCGGCGCCGTCGAAGTTCTCCCATGCCACAACAACGGGCGGTTTCGGTGCCGCAGCCTGGGTGGATGCGAGCAACGACGTTGCGGCTACACCGCCGACGCTCGCCGCGTTTGCGCCACCGACCGCGCAACAAGCGAGAAGGCAGGCGACCGCGGCGGTGAGCACCGCGTGTCGCCGGCCTTGTCGACCGTGGAAGGTGTGCATTGCGGAGCGTTGTTCGTCAGCCGACGATGACGACCGCGGCACCGGTCACGGCGCTCGCGTTGGCGCCAGGCGCGGTGAGCGCGACGGCGACCGAGGTACCCGCGATCGAGGCGACGGTCCCCGTGCCGAGTGACGCGCCTGCGGCGTCTTTGAGGGTCAAGATGAGTGACTTCGCGGCGCATGCAGCGTTGACGCCGCTGACCGTGACGGTGGTGGTTTGATAGCGGCCGAGGGTGCTGTCGTAGGTGTTGGTGAACGCCAGGCTGACGCCGTCGGTGTCGCAGCTGCCGATCACGCCGACATCGGCGCCGTAGCTGGCCGAGGTCACGCCGCCGAGGCTCGCAGCGGATGCTCTCGTCGCGCCGATCGCGGCGATTCCCGCGACGACCGCGACGGCACCGCGACCGAGACGACGTGGTTTGTGCGTGGTCTTCATGTTGTGGACTCCGAGGCGCTTCGGTGGCCCGGTAGTGGGTCACATGACATCTATCGGAGCCAGATGGGGGGCGGTGTGTACCCAATATTGATGATTCGGCCGATTCGGTCCCGGGCCGGTTTGGCTTCGCGGCTGGCTCGCCCGGCAGAGCGGTCGTCAGCGGGGC
>JAYUFA010000061.1:0-2695 GCA_043738925.1 Actinomycetota bacterium | reverse complement strand
CGTGATCGACGAGCAGGATGCTCGTACCCTGGGCGACGATGTCTCGCAGGCGCCGACCCAACTCAATGCTCTCCTGTGTATCGAGGCCCGCGGCCGGGTAATCCATGCACGCGAGCTTGGGCCGTCCGGCAAGCGCGCGAGCAGCCGACACGAGTTGCGTTGGCCTTGGCTGATCGCGTTTGGCATCTTCTTCGCGAGGTCGCGAATGCCGAGTACATCGAGGGCGAAGTCGACACCGTCTCGCTCACGATCGCGGCGAGGTAAAACGAGATCGAGCAGGAAGTCGCCGAACGAATGCCGTTCCGCGGCAACCTGAAGGTTCTCCTCGATCGTGAGATCATCGAACAAATCGAGCGACTGCCAGGTACGGCCAAGGCCAAGGCGCGCCCACCGGTAAGGTAATAGCTCGCCGATCTCGGAACCTCGAACACGATGCGTCCGCTCGTGGGAACGAACCCGGTGATGCCGTCGATAAAAGTCGTCTTGCCGGCGCCGTTCGGGCCGATGAGCCCCACGAACGTGCCCTCGTGTACCTCGATGTCGACCTGGTTGACGGCTCGCACACTCGCCGAACGTCACCGACATCGCTGTTGCGGTCAGCAGCCCCGTGGTCGGACCGCATCAGGCATCGCTACTATCTAGCCGCTCGATCAATTAATTAATTAGCGCCCGAGGCGCAAGATCATTGCACAGGAACAGGACCCCTCGAGCGTCATGTTCTTGGTGACGCCGCCGACCGCATGTTTGGACGCCACGTAGGCGCTGATGCCCACCGCAGACGCCAAGCCTGCCGTGCTCGCGAGATTCACGATCGCCCCGCCCGACGTCATGCAGCGAGCCGCCTCACGCGCTCCGCAAACGTGCCGCGCACGTTCACTCTCAATATGGTGTCGATGGAATCATCGGTGGCGTCGATCGCCGGGCCGGTCGTCGGAAAAATTCCGACGTTGTTGACCCAGGCGTCGAGCGAGCCGAATTCGACCACAGGCGATCGAGAGCGCTACTGGTGAGATCCGGCAGGTGGGCCATAGCGGCTTAGACCGTCAATAGTGCCGGGCAGCCGAGATCGAGGATCGCCGTTTGCACTCGTTCGAGTACCGCGGTCCACAACACCTGGGCCCGTTCGCTCGACGTGTCGAGCGAACCGCCGGCGAGCACTGGGATCACCCAACCGTACATGACGCCCACCTTGTAGTCCTCGAACAGTTGCGTCCGGCTATAGCCGGTCACGCCGTTCGCCTCGAGCGTAGCGTGGTAGATGTCGAGCAACGCGTGCTCGCTGGCCCGCCGCTCGGCCACCGACAGGTTTTGGCTCATGAAGTACCCGACGTCGTTGGCACCGCCGCCGCGACTGATCGCCTGGAAGTCGATGACCGTGATCTTGTGATTACCGGCTGCGTCGTGTCCGAAGAACAGGTTGTCGGCTCGGAAATCGCCGTGCATGAGGGTGGTTGGCATGGCGAACAAACGGTCGAGCAACTGCGGCACGTTGCCGCCGAAGCGAGCCGCCGGATCCTGCATCTCGGGCACGAGCAGGTGACCCCAGCCAGACATGAATCCCGGCAGCGACGCGGCATAGATGCCTTCACCGAACTTGTTCAAAGCTCCGTTCGTGTCGGGCGCGAAGTCGAGCTCCGACAACCCGTTGCGATTACCCCAGAAGTGCGAGTGGTACAGCGCCAGCGTCTGCATCACCAGGTCGGCGTCGTCGGCAGAGATCCCCACCGCCTGATCACCGGTGGGGATCCCGGCGAGGTCTTCCATCAGGATCAAATAGTCGTCGTCGACGAGGTCATAGGCCGCCCGGTAGCACTCGGGCGTGGCGATCGGCAGCGACGACGCCACCTCGTCGTAGAAGCGAGCCTCACGCTCGTACACGCGCGTCGGCTTCATCATCGCCCTCAGCGTGGGATCTTGCGTGGGGATCTTGGCGATCATCGTGGCCGGCGCCAAACCGCCTGTGGTTGTCAGCCGCAGGCGTACGACCTCGCCCATGTACCCCACGCCGGCCTCCAACGCTTCGAGTTCGACGGTGTCGACGGTGACGTCGCCGACCCGGCCTCCGGCTTGAAGTGCCTGGGTGAGCCAGGCTGGCGTGATCTCAGTAGATGACTTCGGAATTCCCCCGTGCATACTTGCTGAGCGTAATTTTCCGGTGGGACGAAGGTGAAGCCGGAGTCGACGAGCCTCGGGGGGGCCAGGAATGACCAACGAACAGCAACGAGATCCACGGATCGACATGGTCGAGCGACTCTTCCACGCCTGGAGCATCGGCGACATGGACGCGCCCGAGGCTTTCTTCCATGCCGACGGCGTGCTGCGCGACATCGTGGGCGGCGAGCACGTCGGCTGGCCGGCGATCCGGGCGTTTTTCGCATCGGGCCTGAAGCGGTGGCCCGACCTTACGCTCATCCCAACCGACTACTGGACCAACGACACCGGCGTGGCGCTTCGCTGGACGATGAGCGCCACGGTGACCGACCCGGCGATGTTTGGCGAGGCGTTCGTCGGCAAGAAGTGGACATCCGAAGGAATGACGTGGGTCGTTATCGAAGACGCCAAGGTGCGCCTCGAGGTCGACTACCACGACAGTGCGGCGGCCGGGAAGTCACTCGGCGTGGGCCGCGCCCGATAGCACCACGGGTCAGCCGACGGCGACCGGCGACTGTGCGGCGGACGCCACTCTCTGAGCCTT
>JAYUFA010000060.1:0-2696 GCA_043738925.1 Actinomycetota bacterium | reverse complement strand
GTGCGGTTGGATCGCAACGGTCGATGACACGCCTACTGGTCCGGTGGTGGTGAAGCTCCGCGGGAATCCGGCGCATCCTTTTTCGCGTGGTGAGCTGTGCCCGAAGGTCAACCGTTTCGTCGAGCGGGTGTACGCGCCCGATCGTGTGCTGCATCCTTTGGTTCGCACCGGCGCGAAAGGCACCGGTCAGTTCCGCCAGGCCAGCTGGGACGAGGCCCTCGGCCTCATCAAGACCCGCGTCAACGACGTCATCGCCACCCATGGCAGCGAAGCGGTGGCGGGCTGGGGGAGCGCCGGGAACCAGAGTCTTCTCAGCCACTCAAGTCTTGACCAACGGTTCTTCGCTCATCTCGGAGCGTCACATCTGACAGGCTCGATGTGCGGCGCTACGGCCAGCGCTGGTACGAAGACCGCATACGGAACTGCGCTGGCGGCCGACCCCGCCGACGTGTGCCATAGCGAACTCGTCATCTTGTGGGCCACCAACACGCGCCTCACGAATCGTCACCTGTGGCCATTCATCGAAAAGGCTCGTGCGAATGGTGCACCGCTATGGGTGATCGATCCGCTGCGCACCATCACGGCTGATGAGGCTGACGTCTTCGTGCAACCGCTCCCCGGCACCGATGTCGCGCTGATGCTTGCCGTGATGCACGTGTTGGTGCGCGACGGTCTGGTCGATCATGACTATGTCGAGCAATACGCGTCGGGCTTCGATGATCTCGTCGAACGGGTGCGAGCATGGACGCCGGCGCGCGCAGCGCGCGCCTGCGGCATCGGCGAAGCCATCATCGAACAGCTCGCGGCGGCATACGGAGCAACGCGCAAGAGCTTCATCCGCACGCTCATCGGCGCCGAGCATCATGAGCACGGCGCGATGTTCTTTCGCACGCTCGCCTGTCTGCCGGTGCTCACCGGCGCGTGGCGCGAACGTGGCGGGGGTCTCGCGCGGTCGGTGGGTTCGTGGAACTCGGTGGTTGTCGACGAGGACGCATTCGCTCCCTCACCCGGCGGTGAGTCGCGGCGGGTGCGTTCGGTCAACCACATCGGAGCGTGGCTCAGCGATCCGAACGAGAACCTGCACGCGCTGTTTGTGTGGAATGGCAACCCGGTGGTCACCGCACCGAACGCCAACGCCGTGCGGGTCGGGCTTGAACGTGAGGATCTGTTTTGTGTCGTCAGCGAGCAGTTTCTCACCGACACTGCGCGATATGCCGATGTTGTGCTGCCGGCCGCGACGCAGCTCGAAGTGCTTGACGTGGTGCCCGCGTGGGGTCACCTGTATCTCGGCTGGAACGAGCCGGCGATCGCGCCACTCGGTGAGGCCGTGGCGAACACCGAACTGTGGCGCCGACTTGGCGCCGCGTTCTGCATCGACGATCCGCTGTTCGCGCTCGACGACGAAGCGTTGCTACGACATGCGTTGCGCGACAACGTCGATGTCGATGTGCTGCGAACGCAAGGTTTTGTGCGTCACCCAGTTCCCGAAGACCTGCGTCCGTATGCGGATGGTGGTTTCGCGACACCACACGGCAAAGCCTCGCTCGCCGGCAATGTCAACGCCGCTACGAATCCTTCGTACAGCGCCGCCGAAGGCGATGCCGCGCTGCCGTTCGCTTTGTTGACACCGAAGACGTTCCCGCGGTTCTTGAACTCGTCGTACTCGCATCATCACGCCTCGCGGGAACCCGAACCGTGTGTTGAGCTCGACCCCCTGGACGCCGCCGCGCTCGGCCTGGCCGAAGGCGATCTTGCGCGCGTCGCGAACGATCGCGGTGCGCTCACGCTGCCGGTGCGCTTCACCGGCCGGGTCCGTCGCGGCGTGGTGTCGATCGCGTTCGGTCGTTGGGGTGACGATGCTGCAGTCAACGTGCTCACGCCTGACACGCTCGCCGACTGGGGCGGCGGCGTGGCGTACTACTCGGCGCGCGTGCGGGTGGATCGAGCGCGCCCAACCGCTTCACCTCGATCGACCGATTGCTGGGCGTGAGGTAGGTCGCGTATTCGCCTGATAGGCGCTTGGACGCGATGGTGCATCTCGATGGTCGGGTCGGTGGCGCATGCTCGGGGCGCAAGGTGTTGACGCTCGCGCATGCGTTGTGCACGGGCGGCTCGCACATTGATCACGTCGACACGCTCCGCGCTGCGCCTCGCCTCGCCTCGACTCGCCTCGCCTCGCCTACGCGGCGTCTCGGCGCGGGTGCTCGTGGGCGCGTCGCACCGCGGGCTGCTCGACCTCGGTCAGTTCGTCAATAGACGGGTCCGCCACGATCCGTTCGCCCGTAGACGGTTCGACCCTCGACGGCTCGGCGACGATCGGCTCGGCCGCGTTCGGCTCGACGATTCGTGGCTCGGCCGGTTCGCTCGGCGGTGGCCCGGTGGCGGGCGTAACGGGCTCGGTTCGGGCTGGGTGATATTGGGTGCCGTCGGGTCGGTAGGTTTCGATGGTGTTGTTCGGTCCGGCGCGGAGTTGCCAGCCGTCGTTGTGGATGTAGCTGTGATGCGTGTGACACGCCCACGCGAGCCCGGCGTAGTCAGTGACCTGTGACCGGGTCCACGGATCGAGGTGATGGGCCCGGCATGCGCCGGCGGGCACGGTACATCCAGCGAATTCGCATGTCGGGCTACGTACCTGCAGTACGCGGCGTTGTGCGGCGGTCGCGAAGCGGCGTTTGGAGCCCATGTCGAGCGCGACG
>JAYUFA010000059.1:0-2698 GCA_043738925.1 Actinomycetota bacterium | reverse complement strand
GCGCCAGTTCCCGTGCCGCTTGCCGCACCGGCCTTTGTGGTCGTGGACTTCGTACTCGAGCTGTCGCCGCACGCCGCACCGACGAGGGACATCGCCGCTACAGCCGCGACAAGCAGCAGATACCGCTTACGCATGTGTATTCCTCCCATGTGGATTGCGATACCGCCCGCCGGCCGGGATCGCGTTGTTGCGAGAACCTACTCTGCGGTCACCATGCGCGCACAAGGCGAAAGCTTTCTCGAAGCAGGTCGCGACCGCACGTGGTTCGGCGTCGCCGCGCGCAGCCCAGTACCCTCCCGCAGTCGGAAGGCCGACACCCATCGGGAGCATGCATGACAACCTTTGACGTGGTCGGTGTCGGCAACGCCATCGTCGACGTGATCGCGATCGTCGATGAAGCCTTCATCGACGCGCATCGACTTGCCAAGGGAGCGATGTCGCTCATCGACGCGGACCGAGCGACGCAGCTCTATGCAGCGATGCCCGCCGGTATCGAAGCGTCGGGCGGCTCTGCAGCCAACACCATGGCCGGCGTCGCGTCGTTCGGTGGACGCGCCGCGTACATCGGCAAGGTGCGCGACGATCAGCTCGGCGAGGTGTTCCGCCACGACATCCGAGCCACCGGCGTCAGCTACGACGTGCCGTATGCGCTCGACGGCCCGCCGACGGCGCGCTGCCTCATCCAGGTTACGCCCGATGCTCAGCGCACCCTCAACACGTTCCTCGGTGTCTCGAGCCTGCTGTCACCGGCCGATGTCGACGAGCAACTTGTGGCATCCGCAAAACTCGTCTACTGCGAGGGCTACCTGTGGGATGTCGACATCGCCAAACAAGCCATCCGCAAGGCGATCGACGCCGGCAAGGCGGCGGGCGCAAAGACCGCGCTGACGTTGAGTGACTCGTTCTGCGTCGATCGCCATCGCGACGAGTGGCTCGAGCTCATCGAATCGCGGATCGATGTCGTGTTCGCGAATGAACACGAGATCTGCTCGTTGTATCAGTGCGACTGGGAGTCCGCGGCCGACAAGATCGCGAGCCATGTCGACATCGCTTGCCTGACTCGCAGCGAGCACGGCTCGGTGATCGTCACGCCGAACGAACGAGTGCACGTTGCCGCGCATCCGTGCGAGCACCTTGTCGACACGACCGGCGCGGGCGATCTGTACGCATCAGGATTCCTCTACGGCTACACGAACGGTTTCGAGCTCGCCACCTGTGGCCGTCTCGCGTCGATGGCCGCCGCCGAGATCATCGGCCATGTCGGCGCCCGCCCGGCCGTCGGACTGCACACGCTGCTCTGAACGCGCCGCGTCGAAACGCGAAAAGGCCCCGGGGCAATGCGACTTGCGTCGCGTACCCCGGGACCTTTGCGTTTGGTGCCCGTCCACCACTTACCGCCCCGTCAGGCGGCTCGTCAAGCACGACTTGTCGCGGCCGTGCTCTCTACGTTCTCTGCGTTGTCCGACGACCGTGCAGAGTCTGTCGAAGTCATCACCAATCGAGCCACGTCAGGCTCACGTGCCATCGGTGTGTGTTGCGCCCCGTCAGGCGCCGCGTCACACCGATGAACCGACAAGCGGAGCGATCCGTTCACGTCGTTGCTTTCCACCCGACGGTGTTCGGCCGACGCTCGTCTCGTTCGCTTTCGATGCCGCCCTTCCTCATGCTCGAACACCACCCCCGTCGGTGTGGGTCCTTGCACGGCTCCGGAACTGCTTCGTCGTCTTGGTTCGTCTTCGCCGAGCCTTGCGCTCGGTTTTGGGCGAGATGACGAGAACTTGCTCGCTCTTCGGGCCGAGCGCTCCGCATGCACACGAACGGTTACCCGCTCGCCCGCCTGCCGTTTGCCTTGCCCGTCGAAGCGCACTTGCTCTCGACGAGGTCCATCGAAACACGACGCCATCAACAGGTCAAGAGCGCAGCGCGAAATCCACCGGTCATCCACCGCTATCCGCAGAAATCCCCAGCAACGAGCTCGTTTCGCACAGCATCGTGCACAACGTTCTGCACAGCACCGAGCGAAGCGACCTGACGACATCGAGCTGAGCGCAGCGAAGCGACCCGACGACATCGAGCTGAGCGCAGCGAAGCGACCCGACCAGCAACACCTTCAGGTTGCTTGGTCCCAGACATCCTGCGTGCGTTCTCGCGCGGGATCGAGATGCTCGGCGACCCGCTCGTTCAAGTTCGGGTCGAGGAGCACAAACTCGACGCCGTAGTCGAGGCCGTCGGCGACGAGCGCCGGCACGATCCGGCGCACGACCACGGTGCCGGTCAGTCCATCGGCTTCGATCTGAAGAAGCGACCCGACCGCTACTCGTTCGAGCGCCTCACACCGAAGCCGAGCCCCCAGCACGGACACGTCAACGACAGTTGCGGCGAATCGTTGCGGCGGTCGACGCCGCCATCCACCCGGACGCGGCGGCATCACGATGGTCCATTGCCAGCCAGCAATGACGCGATTGCCAAGGCGCCGACCGAGTCGGCCGCGAAACGAATCCATGCCGGACCCTCCGATCGACACGCTCGTCAGTGCCTGATGCTACGCGGTTTCGCGGCATCAATCGACGATGAGGTCGAGCTGACGGGCCGTCGAGACGGCTTGCAGGCGCGAGTGCGCGTTGAGCTTGTGCAAGATATTGCGCACGTGCGTTCGGACCGTATGTGCGCTGAGCGACAGTGCGGTCACGATCTCGCT
>JAYUFA010000058.1:0-2702 GCA_043738925.1 Actinomycetota bacterium | reverse complement strand
TGACCGTCTGGTCGACGAGATCCATCGCGAGTATCTCGTCCAACGTGAGCTCGTACGGCTTGTCGACCAACCCGCCGATCTTGAGCTTCCAGCTCTTCGGGTCAACCTGGGGCACAACGAGAGCGGTGTCGATGCGGTAGAAGTCGCTCGAAGGTGTGATGTACGACGAGATGCCCGCCACGGTGGTATCGAGCACGCCCGCTGGTGTGGCGGCCGCGACCGCGCCAGACGCCCCGGTTGCGCCACTCGCAGGCGGCAGGGCCACCTGGGCGCGTGCGCCTTCGACCGAACGGCCGTTGCGCAACGACCGGCCGATCGCCGATGACGCCAGCGCTCCCGCGGCGACGGCGCCCGAGAGACCGAGGAACGCGCGCCGTGCCGGGAGCACCGGTGCGGACTCGTCGGCCTTCGTGCGCGCGACGGGTCGGCCCGACGCGGCACGAGTAGACGCGGCACGCGGGCGAAGCGCTGCGACCGCCAACAACACCCGCACGGTGAGCGCTGCGGCGGCTGCTGAGACGAGTGCGGCGACGATGGACCAGCCCGTCGACGCGAACGGATTGCGCTGCGCTGCCCACGCGCCGAAAACACCGAACAAGGCGAAGCCGATGTCGGTGCGACGGGGATGGCGGATTGCGACGCGACCCAAAGCTGCGCCGAAGACCAACGACGCGACCACGATACCGAAGATCAACAGCGGCTTGTCGTTCGTGCCCACGGCTTGAATGCCCGACTCGACCGCCGCGCCAGGCGTCTTGTCGACGACAAGTTCTGCGACCGCGATGACGAGCGACGGGATCTTGCTCGTGAAGCCGGAGAGGAGCTCGCCGAGTCCGAGGGCAACGCCGGCACCGGTGACACCGGCGATGGAGGCGATCCACGAGGGAACGGCACGAGGCGATGTCGCGGTGGAGGAATCGGTGGTGTTCATTGACGATAGAACGCTACCGAGGTTCGAGGAGTTCCCAAGGTGATCCTCGGCCACGGCCAGAGGTGAAGGTCGAGCAACCGCCTGCCGATCTCGGTGCGCAATACGGAAGCGAGCCACCTTCGAGATGAAAGAATTGGTGGAGTTCACTCGGAGGGAAACCATGTTGCTGCTGAACAATCGAAGTCGTCGATCGGTGTCGAAATGAACGGCGGGCCGGTATTGGGTCCGACGATCGCTACGTCGATACCGGGCGACTACACGCTGGCGAGCCCGCTTCCTGGGGCACCCAACATCGTGATGATCGTGCTCGATGACATGGGCTTCGGCCAGCTCGGGTGCTTCGGTTCGGGGCTCGACACCCCGAACATCGACCGGCTCGCGGCAGGCGGCCTGCGATACAACCGCTTCCACGTCACCGCGATCTGCTCGCCGACCCGGGCGTGCGTGCTGACTGGCCGCAACCACCACGCGGTGGGCGTGGGGTTTCTCACCGATATGCCGATGCGCTTTCCCGGCTACACCGGGCGGATTCCGAAGACCGCCGTGCCGCTTCCGCGCGTGCTGCGCGACGCCGGCTACAACACGTTCGCGGTCGGGAAGTGGCACCTCACGCCCGGCGGCGAGCGGGGCTACGCAGGCCCGTTTGACCGGTGGCCGCTCGGTTTCGGTTTCGAGCGCTACTACGGCTTCTTGCAAGGCGACACCAACCACTGGTCACCGAACCTCGTGCGCGACAACCACTACGTCGACGCGCCAAAGTCTCCCGCGGAGGGCTATCACCTGAGCGAGGACCTTGCCGACACCGCGATCCGCTATGTCACCGAGCAGCACCAAGCTGCGCCCGACCGCCCGTTCTTCCTGTACTTCGCGCTCGGAGCCATGCACTCCCCGCACCATGTCGCGCCCGAATGGGTGGAGCCGTATCACGGTCGTTTCGACGGCGGCTGGGAACGCTGGCGCGCCGAGGTGTTCGCGCGACAGGTGGCGATGGGCGTCGTCCCCGAAGGCACCGAGCCCGGCGATCGGCCGAGCTGGATCCAGGATTGGGACGCGCTTTCGCAGGACGAGCAGCGGATGTTGGCGCGCCAGCAGGAGGTGTTCGCCGGGTTCCTGACCCACACCGACGCGCAAATCGGCCGGGTCATCGACCAGCTCGAGCGGCTTGGCGTCGTCGACGACACGATCGTGATGCTGATCAGCGACAACGGAGCCAGCGCCGAAGGCGGGGAACTCGGCACGTTCAACGAGCATCGTTTCACCGAGCACGTGCCCGACACTGTGGCAGGCAACGCCCGGTGGAGCGACGAACTCGGCGGTGTACGCACGTACCCGCACTATTCGTGGGGTTGGGCGTGGGCCGGTAATTCACCGCTGCGTCTGTGGAAGCGCTACACGTGGCTGGGCGGGTGCCGTACGCCGTTGATCGTGCACTATCCCCATGGGTTCGCCGCACGTGGCGAGGTGCGCGACCAGTTCGTGCACGCAATCGACCTCGCGCCCACCGTTCTCGAACTCGCAGGGATCGTGCCGCCGGAAGTGATCGACGGTGTCACCCAGCAGCCGATCGATGGCGCGTCGATCACCTCCACCTTCGCCGACGCCGGCGCGCCGAATCCACGCGAAGTGCAGTACTTCGAGATGCTCGGCTCGCGCTCGGTCATCGCGAACGGCTGGAAGGCGACAACCGACCACGTTTCGAAAGGCGTGATGGACGAGGAGCGTCTCGTCACGGGCAGCCGGGTGTTCGCTGAGGACAAATGGTCGCTGTTCG
>JAYUFA010000057.1:0-7151 GCA_043738925.1 Actinomycetota bacterium | reverse complement strand
ACCAGATCCGACAACCGTCGACCCGACACAGGCTTCTTCCATCCGGCACGTGGCATACCACCAAACTACACCCATGTAGTACTAACTGAACGGTATTGCAGTTAGGCGAAGGCGTGCGCCCCGGCGGGAAGGATGGTCTGTTGTAGGTCTTCTAGAAATTCAGCGGCCCAGGCGTGCACGTCGCGTGCAGCGATGCTGTGCCCGAGTGCAGTGCTGCGGCGCACACGTTCCGCAACGCCGAGGTGAAGCGCTTCGTTGAGCCCGGCGGCGAGATCGACGGGGTCGGTGGCATCGACCAGCACGGCGTCGGCGCCGAGTTCGTCCGCTGCGCCCGCGCCGGTCGCGAGAACGAGGCCCACAGGGTCACCCGCTCGGGCGATCGCGAACTCTTTCGCGACGAGATTCATACCGTCGCGTAGTGGGGTGACCATCGCTATCTCCGCCGCGAGGTAAAGCGCCACGACATCGCTCAACGGTAGGTCCTCGCAGATCAACTCGATGGCGGAGCCTCGGTGCGTCGGGTAGCGCGAGTTGATCCTTCGGACCTGAGCCTTTACTCGCTCGGCGAGCTCACGGTACGCAGGCACCGCGATCCGAGAGGGCACTGCGACCTGGATGAGCATCACGTCGTCCGCAGACACTAACCCGAGCTCGAGGAGCTTCTCGAAGGCAGTCAATCGTTCCAAGACGCCCTTCGTGTAGTCCAACCGATCGACGCTCAGCACGATGCGGCGACCGGCGCCGAGGTTTGTCGTAATGCTTCTCGCCTGATTGCGTACATCTGGATCGTGGGCCAGATCGACGATCCGTTCGACGTCCAACGATATTGGATGTGCCTTGACGACGGTTCGGAATGGCACAACGCTTCGACGGGCGTACGAACCCAGTAGCGACTCGAGATTGGACGCGTCACTCGCACGTTGCGTGCCGACGAGGCGAGCTCCGGAGATGCCGGCGAGTAGCTCGTCGCGATGTTCGAGCCTGTCGATGACTCCTACATCAGCGACTGGGGTGTGCAAGAACAACCCGATTCCTAAGTCGGGCCGCCGGGCCGCCAGCAAGCTGGGCAAGAGCAAGAAGTGGTAGTCGTGCACCCACACGATCGCACCACGAACCGCGACCCGGGCGACCACGTCGGCGAAGATCTGATTCGCCGTTCGGTACGCCTCCCACCACCCGGGTTGCGATTCGACGCGATCGGCCATGCCGTGCAACGCAGGCCACAGCACTCGGTTCGAGTATCCCGCGTAATACTCGTCCGCGATATCGGTCGGCAACGCAACGCCTTTGATGTTGATCGGCCCGATCCGGGGCAACGGCCTGGGGCTCGGGTTCCAGCCGATCCACATGCCGGCACGTCGGGCGAGCACCGGTTGCAACGCGCTCACGAGGCCGCCCGGCGACGTCACCGATCTGCCCGACGACTCAGGGCAATGGACGGGGAGACGACTCGCCACAACCACCAGATCCGAACGATGCTGCGCATCGTGCACACCTTCGTCAGTTGGCTCGAAGCTACCAGGAGCCCCTTCGCCCCAGCGGCGACCGGGCCGCTCGCCGCGCGCCGACGCGAGGACGGCGGGGAACAGCACGTTGTTCTCTTTGTGGATATGCAGCCGCGTATCCGCGTCGATCCGATCGAGACCGCCGTAGAAGGCGACATATGTGCGGCAACCATCGTCGGGAACGAGGAACCGATCCGTTAACACGCGCAGGCGGTCCAACAGTTCGCCGACCACCTCGTGATCGCTGACCAGTGCATCGACCTCGTCCGCATCGATTGGTTTCGGCGACGCCACTCGCACGAACAGGCCCGATTCCTCCTCATCGAGATGCGGCTCAAGGCGACCCCACAATTCGCCGTACGTTGCGATCACTGCGCCGAGTTCCGGATGGTTGTCACCATGCGCGGCCAACACCTTGCGACCGAGCGAAGCGACCTGAGGAGCCTCGCTCCGCAGGAACTGATGATGGGTCGACACGATGTGCGCAACGAGCGCCACGGGGTCAAGCAGCGACCAATCCGCTGCCAACGCGGGAACAGCCAGCGCAGCACGAACTACCGCAATCGAGGACTCGACACTTCTGCCCGCTTTTGCGCACGCCTCGCCAAACGGAAGTTGCCCATCGCAGCAAAAGTCGAGACCAAGGCCGTCGAGAACCGCTGCCAACTCGGGCCGTCGCGTCACAACAGCAGCGAGTTTGGTCGCGGCGTCGATGACAAACGCGTCCGCGTGAACCTCCGGACCGGATAGGTCGGTTGCGGCCATAGCCAACTCCTCGACATTCATCGAGATGCCGACCAGGGTCCGGAGCCAACACAACGCCCAGCAAATGCTGGAACAACCTCACACTACTCCACACGACTCCACACGTCTTTTGGATGCACCGGGCACACACGGCTCGCACGTCGGCCGAACTGTGCTGCTACCCGTTCGGGCCAGATGAGCTGCCTGCGAGCATCAGTGTGCGGACGCGGGCGGGGTCATCCCTGCCAGGCGGGTGATCGTGGTTGGTAAGGCTGTTTGGCGTGGTGTGGCTGACCGACACAGCGCTCTACCGAAATGGCGTGCTGAGCCGTCAACTCGCGGCGTCAACGCCGGTGCCAGGCGCTGCTATCGAGAATCTTTTGGTCATTCGTAGAAGCCCTAGAATTTATGGACCTATGGCTGCGAGAAATGCTCGGGAACGCCATCGCTGCAACCACGCGAGTTCGTTCGCCCGAGCAAATAGGCGGCGTTTGGCGCCGGTCGGAACGTCAGTGCCACTAGCGTATAGGGCAGACATGGGGGGCTTCAGGTCCTTCGTCATTTCGGTGTCGCTCCAGTCCTTGGTGACCCCGCATCCATCTAGATGGAAGCGAGGCATCATGCAGTTGATCGAGCGATCTTGTGTGGGGCTGCCGGTCGGACCGCAGCTGCCCGTGTCTGTCGGACCGCTGGGCGGTAGCGCGCCAACCGCAGTTTCCGACGAACGCGAACGCATCGCCGCCGCGGTCTGTGGAACCGCCGTGCGTGCCATGTTCGCGGTGACTCTCCAACTGGCTGCGATCGACGCAGCGCTGGCAGACCCGGCACGGGTTCAACTTGGCGTCGCGATCGATGCCGTCGACACGGCGCTTCGTGAGATGCGCCTTCTGATCTTCGCGTTGCCAAACCGCTGCGAGACCGATGGCAGCGCACTGCTGCCATCGCACGCCCACGCGGACACCAGATCGCTGACGGGGTCCGGTGGCCACGGTCCATCATCGGCTCCGATGTCGTTCGTACCCCGTTTCGCCGCAGAGCGCACGACGGTCGAGGATCAACACTTCAGCCCCCAAGCACGACGTCAGTGAGGGTGTCGTCGGTCTCACACGTAGCGACAGCTGTCGATCCGAGGATCCTGCCGATCACTGCTCGTGCTCGGAGACTCGCCATCTCCATCGAGGTCGTCGTCCTCGGATTGTGTCTCGTCGCCATGAGTGCGGCGTGCGGACAACTGGCGAAGTCCCCAGCGGTGACCAGCCCAAGCGTGACGCCACTGCCGAGTGTCACCTCTGTCCCATCGACGTCGTCGATACCTCCCGTCGCCGAGACCCAGCCGCCGGTCACAATGACATCGAGGCCGTGCGCGGCAGTCGATGCGACGGTGTTGGTGGAGGCCGCGCGCTCGTGGGCCGTCGGCGCGGTCGGCGTCGGTGTTGAACTCACATCGGTGGGCCCTCCAGTGTGCGCAGGTGCCTCTGCGTACGTGAGCATCAAGTGCAGATACCCAGACCATCCAACGTCTGAGTGCCAATCGTTCGGCGCGTTCTTCGCGAAGAGCGGCACCGAATGGAAGTTCATCACCGCCGGCGATCTCGACTGCTATCCGCCAGCTGACGTGGCGATCCGCGCCATCTGTCTGGATCTCGAAGGACGAATCGGCTCGTAACCCCATACCAACCGGACATGTTCCCTGACCTCAGACCAGGCTCTGAATCTGAACTCCCCTGGGATCACCGTAACGCGAGGCTTCTTGCCGTCGTTGCGTGTATCGCGCGCATGCCAGCGACGATCCCGGGCCGGCTCGGGTTGTTCACGTTTGTTCAGGTGTGGAATCGGGTATCGGGTTTGTCGATTGATCCCGCGGGATCGAGAGAGGGCACCATGGCATCGACCAAGAAATCGCAGAAGAAGAACGCGATCCCAGCCGCGAAGTCAGGACCAAAGAACGACGGGGTGACCAGTGCTCGCCGCGCGTCGTTCACGGTCGCCACGTTGGATGCCTCTGATGCCGGTCGCGCCATTGTCGCAGTGGAGGAACGGTTGCTGTCCTTGCTCGATTTGGCGCTAACACTCAAGCACGTGCATTGGAACGTCGTCGGACCACAGTTCATCGCCGTGCACCAGATGCTCGACCCCCAGGTCGTGGCTGTCAATGCGATGGTCGACGCCGTTGCCGAGCGCATCTCCACCTTGGGCGGAAGCCCGAACGGACTACCCGGACACCTCGTGGCCCATCGCACCTGGGATGACTACGCGCTCGCCCGCGCTGGTTGCCAATCACACCTCGCAGCGCTTGACGTCGTCTATGAAGGCGTCATCAGCGGACACCGAAACGCGATCGCGAAGATCGACGCGACCGACCCGGTCACCCACGATTTGCTAGTGCAGCAGTCGGGCGCGCTGGAGCATTTCCAATGGTTCGTGCGCGCACACCTCGAGGACCCGGCTGGCGGCTTGTCCCACGCCGGGACCAGCGATGAGCTCGGCGCGGCACGCAAGGTGGCGAATCGTCGGCGAACGCGCTCCACGCCGGTGTGACCGCGAAGCCTCTCGTTCGCGACGTCCGCTGCGATGCGCCGGCGTTCGCTCAAGGTTTGGGTCGGTCCACCTCGGGGTACCCACCCAACGACTCGCCGGGCCGCGCATCGGCCGAGCACCTCAAGGAGCACCCGTGAGCAAAGACCAGACCGTGGCCGCGAAAGCCGACCGTGAACCCACCCGGACCGAGGAGCTGGCTGCAGAATCGTCAGCGAAGACCGTTGATCTCGCAAAAGTCGCGGCACACGAGAAGGAGATGGCGGAGCTCGGCGCCAACATCCATGGTGAGGGTCAGATCGAGTCCGACTGAGTTCGGCGGTGAGTCCTGCCACCGTCGCCAGCGATGTCGACGCCGACGAGAGGTCGAAACAATGGTCCTAGTTGAGCGGGTCCTCCCACGCGATCGCGTGGTTGATCTGGCGGACTACGTGGCGCGCGGCGGTGGACGCGGGCTTGTCGCGGCGCGCCGTCTCGGCCCCGCGGCGATCATCGAGGAACTTGAGGCCGCCGGCCTGCGCGGCCGCGGAGGCGCCGGGTTCCCCACTGGTACCAAGTGGCGAACCGTCGCGGCCTACGCCTCACCGACCGTGGCATCCACGGTGGTCGTCAACGGCGCCGAAGGCGAGCCGGGGAGCTTCAAGGACCGCTCGATCATGCTCCGCACCCCGTACGCCGTTCTCGAAGGCGCGCTGATCGCCGCGCTCGCGATCGGAGCTGACCGGGTCGTTGTCGCGCTGAAAGCCGGGTTCGACATCGAGAAGGAACGGCTCGAAGCAGCCATCGTCGAGATCGGCGCAGCCGGGTGGTCGAACGCCGTCAACATGGGTGTGGTCACCGGACCCGCTGAGTATCTCCTCGGCGAGGAAACCGCTCTGCTCGAGGTGCTCGACGGTCGCCCCCCGTTCCCACGGATCGCGCCGCCGTTCCGCCGTGGCGTCGATGACGTCGGCCCTCATGCCGACCATGGCGCCGGGGCGATCATGTCGAACGAAGCGCGTTCGGACGCGCCGCCGACCCTGGTCAACAACGTCGAGACCATCGCGAACGTGCCCTCCATCCTGCATCGAGGACCGCGGTGGTTCAGATCGCTGGGAACGGTGGATTCACCAGGCACCGTGGTGTGCACCATCTCCGGAGCCGCCACAACCCACGGCGTGGCCGAGGTTGCGATGGGCACCACCTTGGCCGAGGTGATCGAGTCAGTTGCCGGTGCCCCGGCAAAGGGCCGACGATGGGTGGCTGCAATGTCGGGTGTAGCAAACGCGCTCATCCCGGCTCGACAGTTCGACACACCGCTGACCTACGAAGCGATGCGGGCGATCGGTAGTGGCCTCGGCGCGGCGGGGTTCATCCTGTTCGATGATCGCAGCGACCTGGTGGCGGTAGCCGCGGGCGCCTCCCGATTCCTCGCGGTGGAATCGTGTGGGCAGTGCACCCCGTGCAAGCTCGACGGACTGGCCATAGCCGACCACCTCGGTCGCCTTGCCACGCCCAACGGCAACCCCGCGGATCTCGCGGCGATCGATGATCGACTCGACACCATCGTCAACGCTGCACGATGCGCGCTCGCGTCACAACATCAGGTAGTGGTCGCCAGCTTCCTCCGCCTGTTCCCCGAGCACTTCGAGAGATTCACCGACCGCGACCCCCTTCTCGAGGCTGGCCCCTGGATCGCACCGATGACCGATCTCGCCGACGGGCTCGCAGTGCTCGACGCGACCTCCGCCGACAAGCAGCCCGACTGGTCCTACGATGCCGCCGACTCGGAGAAGTCGCCAGTCGACCGACTTGCAGGTGTGTAGCTCGGCAAATGACTTGCCTGGTCGGCGCACGCCGGCGTGATCATCATCACAAGGACGACATTTCAGCAGTCGGACCGCTCAATCGGGAAAGGGGGACCGTCATGTACATCGGTGGAGGCGCACTCATCGTGATCATCATCATCATCGTGTTGCTGATGCGACGCTGATCAACCCGGTATCGACAACGGGCATCTCGACCACGGGTCACCAAAGCTGGCCAGAAAAACTCCCGTCCATTTACAAGGACGAGTGCCCGTCTCTACGGTCAGCGAGACCTGTGGCCAGCGCCGGCGGGCGTTCATCTCGCGAACGGTTAGCGCCAGAGCGCTCTCGGCGAGGTCGAGCCGGCTGTCGACTCCGGTGACAATGGTCGTTCCCCATAGCACCACAGCACCGGCGCGAGAACTGACGCGCCTCGATGAAGCCGAGGTGATCGTGCACGGCGAGTCTTGACACGAAGCGAGACTTGGCCCCCTATCGCTCGGCGGCGAGAGCGACGCCTTCGTACGCCTGTTCAACGACCCTATTGCTCAGGCACGGGCACTCGTCGTAGTTTTCCCAG
>JAYUFA010000056.1:0-7171 GCA_043738925.1 Actinomycetota bacterium | reverse complement strand
GCCGATGCGGTTGCGCAGCGCGACCATCGGTGTGCTCAACGTCTTTCACAATGCGCCGGACACGATGGTGCAAGCAGATGTCGAAGCCGCCCAGGCGTTGGCGGACATGGCCACGATCGCGATCTTGCAGCATCGCGCCGCGTTGGAGGCGCAAGTTCTGAACGAGCAACTCAGCTTGGCCTTGAACTCGCGCATCCTCGTCGAACAGGCGAAGGGCATGGTGGCCGAACGGCAGGGGACAACCATGGAAAGAGCGTTCGCGTTGCTGCGCAACCATGCACGAAACCACAACCTTCGCCTGGCCGACGTCGCGCAGCACGTCATCGACTCCTCGTTGCCCGCTTCGGGACTCGATCCGCTCTGACCGCTCGGAACATGTCTCCGCCAATCTCCGGTCAACGTCGACGTGCCGGGTGTCGATAGCGGATCGACCGACGATCGCCTGAGCGTTCTCGTTGCGGCGTGCGACGCTAACGTGCGCTGGTGTCGTTCATCCTTGTCGATCGTCCTCGTCCGCACGTTGCCCGGATCACGCTGAACCGTCCCGAGCGCATGAACGCCATGGCGTTCGACGTCATGGTGCCGTTGCGTGAGGCCATCGAAGAGATCAGCGTCGACAACGATGTCCGTGTGGTCGTGCTCACGGGCGCGGGTGAGGGTTTCTGCTCGGGAGCCGACCAAGCCAACGCCGGTTCGCCGCCGAACATCGATGGGTTGACCTCGATCTCGATCGCGCTCCGGGCGCTTGAGGTACTCGATGATGTGGTGCTCGCGCTTCGCAACATGCACCAGCCGGTGATCGGTGCGATCAATGGTGCCGCGATCGGTGGTGGGTTCTGTCTGTCGTTGGCGTGCGATATCCGCGTTGCGTCGGACACGGCGTATTTCCGGGCCGCGGGCATCAACAACGGTCTGAGCGCGAGTGAACTCGGCCTCAGCTATCTCCTGCCGCGCGCGATCGGTTCTGCTCGCGCCGCCGAGATCATGCTGACCGGCCGCGATGTGGACGCCGCCGAGGCCGATCGTATCGGACTGGTTTCGAGCGTCGTGGCGCGGCCCGAGCTGCTTGACTCGTGCTACGAGATCGCCGATCGAATCATCGGCTGGAGCCGGCCCGGTATCGAGCTGACCAAGCGGAGTCTGTGGTCGAGCCTCGACGCGGCAAGCCTGCAACAGCACATGCAGCTCGAAGGAATCGGTCAGCTTTTCGTCCGCATGCTGACGAAAAACTTCGAGGAAGGCACCAAGGCCCGCAAGGAGAAGCGCAAGCCGATCTATCTCGACTGACGGGCGAACCGATCAGCGGAGGGTGCGCACGACGATTTGGAGGTTGGCGAAATGACCGAATTGATGATCGAGAAGTTGACTGCGTCCATCGGCGCCGAGATCCGGCAGTTGCGCCTGGCGGATGCGGTGGGTGATCCTGCGTTACAGGCGCAGGTCCGCGACGCGCTGTACGAGCATCAGGTTCTGGCGTTTCGCGACCAGTTCCTCGACGACGAGGCACACATCGCGGTGGCGTCGTTCTTCGGTGCGCCGCAGGTGCATCCAATCGCGCAAGTAGTCGGCGTCACGAACCCCGTGGAGGAGATCGCCGATTCGGCCACGAAGCTTCCCGATCGCGAAGGTTGGCACACCGACGCGCCCTTCATGCCCCAGCCACCGCGTGTCGCTGTGCTGCGCGCCCTGCAAGTTCCTGAGTGGGGTGGCGACACGCTCTGGGCGAGCATGTACGCAGCGTATGACGCGCTTTCGCCCACGATGCGAGGAATCGTCGATGGTCTGCGCGTGAAGTACCCACCACAGCAGGGTCTGTTCGACTACGTCAAAGAACATCTCGGCGACGAGGTTGCGGCGAAGGTGCGTGAGCTCGTCGGGGCCGGAGCCGAACATCCCTTGGTCTGCACCCACCCGCAGACCGGCCGCCGCGTCCTGTACTTCGCTCGCGGTTTCGCGGACTCGATCGTCGGGATGCACGCGGACGAGACGGCGATCTTTTGGCCGTTCTTGGAGGGCCTGGCCACGAGGCCAGGCATCCAGTGCCGTTGGCGCTGGCACGACGGCGACGTCGTGATGTGGGACGAGCGCGCGACGCAGCATTCCGGTGCGGCGGATCATTCAGGTCAAGACCGTGTACTGCGGCGTGTGCTCGTCCGTGGCGACACACCGTGCTGATCGACGCACGCCGGGTAACACGATCTGAACCGACGCCGGTCCTCGCGACTGCAGGCCACCCGCAAGACTGAGGTCGTGTCCTCGCCCAACGTCGCCGCCACCGTTGCTTCTACGCGTTGCCCCTGCGGTAGCGCAAGTTACGCCGAGTGTTGCGCTCGACTGCATCGCGGTGAAGTCGAAGCGGCCACGGCCGGCCAGGTGATGCGCGCCCGCTACAGCGCCTTCGCCTGCCACAACGAGGCATACCTGCTGCGAACGTGGCATCCCGACACTCGACCGAAGCACGTACGTTTCGAATCGGGGCTGCGCTGGCTCGGGCTCGACGTGATTGCAACCACCGGCGGGAACCTCCTCGACACGGAGGGCGTCGTCGAGTTCCAAGCCAACTATGAGCGCGACAACACGCCAGGGGTGCTCCACGAACGCAGCCGATTCCTCCGGGCGAAGGGCCGATGGGTCTACGTCGTCGGATAGCCCTCACACACAGCGCTCCGCAGATTGCAGACCCGAAACCGAGAGCGCTGTCAGGCGGAGCGGCGGCGACCGCTCGACGAACGACCCGACGTCGACGGCCGGCGCGATCCACCACTCGGCGCGCCCGGACGGCCACTACGCGATGCCCCAGGGCGTGGGCCGGCTGCTGAACCATTTGCACGCACGCGGCGCGGACCGGGAGCCGCCGGAGCGGGGGTTTCGACCGGCGCCACGCGTTGCGAGGCTGGCACCAGCGAGCGGATCCCCGGTGCGATCTGCGCGAGCAGCGGATGACCAACAGCCAACCGCGTGGTGGTCGGCTTGATGCCGGCCTTGCGGGCGAGATCACGCACGGTCGAGACCTGATCGTCGGTCATCAACGTGACGACCGTGCCCGACGCGCCGGCGCGAGCGGTGCGGCCCGAGCGATGCAGGTACGCCTTGTGCTCGACCGGCGGATCGGCATGGACGACGATCGCGACATCATCGACGTGAATGCCACGTGCAGCGATGTCGGTGGCGACCATCGTGGTGGCCTTGCCTTCGGCGAACGCGGCGAGGTTACGCGTGCGCGCGTTCTGTGCGAGGTTGCCGTGCATCTCGACTGCGGGAACGCCCGCTGCCACCAACTGACGGGTAAGCAGTTTGGCGCGATGCTTGGTGCGAGTGAACACCATCGATCGGCCGGGTGCCGATGTCAGATCGACGAGCACCGGGAAGCGATCGGCACTTGCCACGTGCAGCACGTGATGGGTCATCTCTGCGTTCTCGGATCGCTCCGAGTCGACACTGTGTGTGACCGGATCATGCAGATACTTGCGGACGATCACATCGACGCCCGCGTCGAGCGTGGCCGAGAACAACATGCGCTGCCCATCGCGCGGTGTCTGATCGAGCAATCGGCGTACCACCGGCAAGAAGCCGAGGTCGGCCATGTGATCGGCCTCGTCGATGACCGTGATCTCGACGGCGTCGAGCGAAGCATGGCGATGCTCGATGTGATCGCCAAGGCGCCCGGGGCACGCAACAAGCACGTCGATTCCGGCGCGAAGTGCACTGATCTGCGGACCGGCACCCACGCCGCCGAAGATCGTCGCGGTACGCAACGACAACAGCCTCGCGAGCGGCGCCATGGCGGCATTGATCTGCGTGGCCAACTCGCGTGTCGGTGCAAGGATCAAGGCGCGTGGCCGACCGGCGCGACGGGGTGTCTCCGATTCGGCGAGGCGAACGAGCATCGGCAACACAAACGCGAGCGTCTTGCCTGAGCCGGTGCGACCGCGACCGAGCACATCGCGCCCGGCGAGCGCGTCGGGCAGTGTCGCGGACTGAATGGGGAATGGTGCGGTGATGCCGGCATCGGCGAGTGCGCGGCACAACACGGTAGGAACGCCGAGCGCGGCAAAGGGCGACCCGGCAGGGTCCGCGTCAAACGCGGCTGATGAGGATGAGATGGGGCGGTCGACCGCCATGGGAAACTCCGAATACTGGCTGAGCCCGCTCGGCGCACCTCTGACGATGCGCCTATGCGCACGGAAGTGGCGCTTTCATGGCGGGAGAGACCGTGGATTCGGCCCGGGACGTATGGTATCGGGGCCCGGGACCTTCTCCGACTTTCGATCATTCAGCCGAAGATCGGTGAGGTGAGACCGTTGCGCTTCGCGACCTCGACGATGATCGGCAACGTCTCGACCGTGGGGAACCCAGGTGCAACGTTGGCGTCCATGTCGGCGAAGAACAACGACGCCGTGTTCCCAGACGTCGTTACCAAGGCTTTCGCGGTGTCGCTGAGGATGCGATAGGAGTGCACGGTGCCTGCCGGGACGGTTACGAAGTCACCGGCCTTGGCGACGCGATCGACACCGTCACACGAGGTGAGGACCAAGCCCTCGATCACGTAGTAGGACTCGACCCACGCATGCGCGTGCGGTGGCGGGCGGAGTCACGCGGGCCTTCGAGTTCGAACACCTCAAACGGTGCGATGTTGTCTTCTTGCGTGAACAGAACAGTCACCCGGTCGCTGACGACCGCAAGCTCGGCCCCAACCTTGGGCGCGACGACTTCATACAGCATGACCATCTCCTTCGATCGCGGTCAATCAGCGCACGTTCGTTGCCATGCAGAAGCGAGATCACCCGCTTGCTGCCGCGCGCCGTCAGTATCGTGCTGCGCACCGATGATGCAACGAACAACGCGTCCGAACCGGTCCACGATCGCCTGCGACCTCTGTGTTGTCGGCACCGGCATGGCCGGTCTCGCCGCAGCACACGAGGCCGCGTCGCGTGGCGCTCGCGTGGTGGCGCTCGAGGCAGCCCGTCGTCCAGGTGGCCGCGTACGTACGGTGCGCCCCCAGTGGGCCGGCGGCGTGGCAATAGAGTGTGGACCCGAATTCGTCGACGCCAACCACACGCTCGTGCGCGACGCGTGTGAGCGCGCCGGTGTAACCATGCGAAGCGTCGGCGGCGAGATGTACACGTTTCGTGACGGCGTGCTGTCGCCGTCGTCGAGTGCCCTCATTGACCCAGCAGCGCAACGACTGCAACGCACGTACTGGACGCGCATCGCTGAGCTCGCGATCGGCATCACCAATGCCGATCGTCCCAACGAGCACCGTGCCGCTGTCGCTCTCGATGCGCAACCCATCAGCACGATGTTCGATGCGATCGCCGCCGAGGTCGACGCGCCACCGGGCTCGCAAGCGCAGCTGGCTCGCTTCGTGCAAGGCGTGTTGGGTGCCGAGCCCGAACACGTCTCGACATTGTTCGTGGCGCAGCAGGCCGCGCTCGACGGTGGCGGCGCATCGTGGCGCATCGCAGAGGGTCTCGGTGCCGTCGCTGCGCATCTTGCGGACACCTTGGCTGCGCCGAGCGAAGTGCGCTTCGGCGCGCGAGTTGTCTCGGTTGCTCACGGCGGCGGCAATGCTGCGGTCATCGTGCGAACCGAAGCGGGCGACGTTGTTCGCGCCGGTGCCGTCGTGTTGGCCGTACCTCTCCCGAAGCTGCTGACACTCGATGCGCCGACGTTGCCCGCTGAATGGCTCGCGGCCGCGAGCGCGTTGCGCTACGGCTCACTCGTCAAGACCACCCTCGCGGCGCCGGGCGTGACGTTGCCTGGCTGGGCAGTGGCCGCAGACCTCCCCACTTCGCTCGCGTGGCAGGCGAACACTGACCTCGTGACGACGTACACCGGCGCCGCGCGCGCCGATCGGCTCGCGGCGCGCGCACCGAACGACGTCGTGGCACAAGCAGCCGAGGATGTATCGGCCATCGTCGGTGCAACGGTTGCACCGATCGGCGCGACGTGGCGTTGGACGCCGGCCTCGCGGCGCGGTGGTTGCTACGTCGTGTTCGGACCGCGCCAAGTGGGCGCCCACTGGGACGATCTGCGCCGCTGCTTCGGTCCGTTCGCACTGGCGGGCGAACATTGCGGCACGTTCACCGGCTATGTCGAAGGCGCAATGCAAGCCGGTGTTCGCGCCGCCCAGCAGCTACTGGGCTGAACCTTCACGCGCGCTCGGCGTGAACTCGATACGCAACGACTTCAAGCCGCGCGCGAACGCCGCCGGCTGAATCTGCGGATCGGCGTACGCCTCGAGACGCCAATCGGGCATACGGCGAAGGAGCTCCTCGAACATCACGCGGATCTCGAGACGTGCAAGCGAAGCACCCAGACAGAAATGCGTCCCGAAGCCAAAGGCCACATGGCTGTTGTGCGTCCGCCGTACGTCGAACATTTCAGGATCGACGAACGCCGCGGGGTCGCGATTCGCCGACGAGTACATCAGAAGCACCTCGTCGCCCGCGTGTAACTGCTTGCCGAGCAGCTCGTGGTCCTCGGTGACGCTGCGGCGCATGTTGAGAATCGGCGTCACCCAGCGGATGAACTCCTCGACACCGGTGTCGCCAATGATGGACGGATCGTCGATCAGCAACTGTCGCTGCTCGGGTCGTTTGGCAAGTTCGAGCATGGTCGAGCCGATGACGGTGCGTGTGGTCTCGGCTCCCCCGTCGAGCAACAGCAACGCTTCGTGGATGATCTCTTCGTCGGTCATCAAACGGCCCTCGGGCAAAGGGCGATGACACCACACCGACAGAATGTCGTCGCGCGGCTCGGCGCGACGTTCCTGGATGACTTGCCATGTCGCGGCGCCGAACTCCTCGCCCGCTTTCAGTGAAGCTGCGGTGGAGAACCGTGGGCCGCCGCCACCTTGCATGGTGGTCTCGCTCCAGTACACGAGCTTCGGCCAAAGATCGGGCGCGTAGCCGAGTTTGGCGCCGATCACGATCGCCGGCAATGGCGCAGCCAGGGCACGCACTGCGTCGCAATGACCTTGCTCGCACACGTCGTCGATCAGTCGATTCACGACGACGCGGACGTTGTCTTCGATCTGCTTCACCGCGCGGGGCGTGAACTGACGATTGACGAGCGAACGCATCTGCTGGTGCATTGGATCGTCCATGTTGATCATCGTGATCGCGTACTCGATCTTCGGCCGCGAGCCCCGGGCGCTCGAATAGCGGTG
>JAYUFA010000055.1:0-7212 GCA_043738925.1 Actinomycetota bacterium | reverse complement strand
GGAGAACGTGCTGGCCCGAGTCCCGAAGGGTCACCAAGACGTGGTCGCCGCCGCGTTACGGACCGTGTTCGTGCACCCCAACGCCACCGAGATCTCCGCCGCGTGGGACCGCACCGCATCGATGCTCGCCAGCCAGTTCCCGAAAGTGAAAGACCTCATGGACATCGCGAAGCCAGATGTGTTGGCGTTCGCCGCGTTCCCGGTCGATCACTGGCGCAAGATCTGGTCGAACAACCCGCTCGAGCGGCTCAACAAGGAGATCAAGCGTCCCACGAACGTCGTGCAGATCTTCCCCAACGACGCCGCCATCGTGCGCCTCGTCGGCGCCGTCCTCGCCGAGCAACACGACGAAACTGGGCCACCCACCGCCACTACCTTTCCGAGGCGTCGATGGCGAGGCTCTACCCGACGCGCGACAATGACCCTGCGCCAGACATCGGCACCATCGCCATCACCTGACGCCACCAGGAATCACAACGCTGATTCCCCACCACTCCACGGGACGCAATCGCGACGCCAGCTCGAGTATCGATCTGAAGTCGACCCACATTGACCCATGACCAGCGGCGCCCGACGCGGATTCGATTCCGCACGATCCCGCAGATCCGAGGGCGGGAAGATCGACCCGAACCCTCGGCCTGGTGCCGTTAGGCACGCTCCCTACGCTCAGGTCCAGGTCACGAGTCCGGTCGTCCCGTCGCGACACACGCCGAGCGACACGATGCGGCGGGTCCCGTGCGCGTTTCGTGCGCGGCGTCAACCCGGTTCTGGCGTCGATTGTCATGATCCTTTGCGGACTGACGCGACCACACTGAGAGAGCGATCGAGTCGATATCGGGGCGTGCTAATTTGTACGTTTCCGCAGGTCAGAGAATGTGCAACGCGCCATCGCGTCGCGGTGATTCCGGCTGGTTTCATCGCGTAGATGAGCAACGGGATGGGCAGAAGTTGGCTCCGATGTCACCACCTTCTTCACCGCGCGTGCGTCCATGCGGCGCGAGGAAATGGGTTCACAGGGATGGGCAACGCCATTCCAGCAGCCTGGCCGCCGACTCGCCACCACGGCCAACGACGCTGCCACATCGCCCGTCGTATGCTCGTTTCGCTGCACGCTTCGAGAGCGCTCGGGGCGCACCATGACCCCGTCGGGACGTCCGCAAACGACGACAACATTTGTGGTGAACGACCCACGTGTGACCACATTTGCCCTGGCGTATCCGCAACGCCACACCGTCCGCGATCGACTGCGCCGGTGACCGCGGCGAGCCCTTCGGTCAGCCGCGGGTTCTACGCCGGCACTTGGCCCCAGGCGCCGAAGATGGCGATGTCTGCGACCTCGACCGAGGTCTTCGAGTGGACGCATCATTGGATGCCGAGCGTGACGTAGTGGTAGTCGACGAGGCCGACGTCGGCGAAGAAGCGTTCGATTTCGGTGGCGTCGAATCCGAGCCAGATGTCGGCTTGTTCGATCCGCATCCATTCGTAAGGATGGGTGACTTCGTCGGTGACTGCGACCCAGCCGCCGGGTCGGGTGACGCGGGCCATTTCGCGGATCATGGCGACCGGGTCGGGGGCGTGATGGAGCACCATGTTCGCGACGGCCGCGTCGACAGTGTGGTCGGCGACGGGGAGCCGGTCGATTCCGCCGAGCATCGTTTCGACGTTGTCGACACCGAGGTTGGCGAAGTTGGAGCGGGCGACTCGCAGCATGGCGGCGGAGTTGTCGATGCCGATCACGCGGTCAACGCGTGACGCGAGCCCTGCGGCGACGAAACCGGTCCCGGTTCCGACGTCGGCGACCACCTTCGACGCGTTCGCGTCGATGGCCGACGCGAGGCAGTCGATGACCTTGTCGTTGTAGAACCCTTGGCGCATGTCGTCCCACTCGACCGACACGTTGTCGAAGAACGCCTTGACGTCGCCGCTATCCATGCGACACCTCCGCGGGGTGCGCACCGGGCTCGCAGCAGTGCTCACCGGCCCATGCTTGGCGGCCTTCGCGGACCGCGAGCGCGGCGATGACCAACGCTGACACGGGGTCGGTCCACCACCAACCGAACGCGGTGTGCAACGCCAACCCGATGAGGACGCTGGCCGACAGGTACGAGCACGTGAGACGGGACTCGGGTCGTCGTGAGCACCGCGGCATCCAGTCGCGTGTCGTGTGTCTCCCGGCGAGCCGTAGGCCGTTGTAGGACCGTTCGTCGCCGTGCGCGGGGCCTTGGAAAACGATGAGGACGTTCACGAGGCGAGACCGATGTCGATGGGGAGTTTCGCGTTTCGCCATTCGGGGTAGCCGTCCTCGAGGCGCATCGCGGCGCGGCCGCGGCGGCGGAGCAGTCGCACGGCTTCGTCCGCGAACACGCAGTACGGTCCGCGGCAGTACGCGACGACCTCGACATCGTTGCCGAGTTGGGCCAGCCGCCGGGCGAGCTTGTCGATGGGCATCGACCGAGCCCCGGCGATGTGGCCGGCTGTGTACTCCGATAGGGGACGCACATCGATGACGATGACGTCGCCCGCGCGGACGCGGCGCACGAGTTCGCCGCGGGTGATCTGGTCGAGCAGGTCGCGCTCACCGAGATACGCGGCGGCGAGTTCGTCAATGCGATCGTGGTGCGCGGCGGCGACTTCGCGCAGCGCGGCCCACAGTTCGCCGACCCGATCCGACGCAAGCCGGTAGTACACACGGGTCTGATCACGTCTCGTCGCGACGAGGCCCGCCGCGGCGAGCGTGCGGAGATGAAACGAGGTGTTCGCGATGCTTTGGTCGATCTCCGCGGCCAACGCTTCGACGTGGCGTTCGCCTTGGGCGAGTACATCGACGATCTCGGCTCGGTGCCCGTTCGCCATCGCCTTCGCGACTTGTGCGAACCCGTCGAACAGAGCGTCCTTCGCGACCCGGTCACCCATATCATCCATTCTGTTCAAAGACTTCCTTGACAACCTACGCGCATCATCGGCAGTATTCAAGCATCTGCTTGAGGAGTATTCGGGTGCGGGTTCACGAGTTCGTCGATGAGGGACTCGGCCACACGTCCTATGTCGTCGACCTCGACAACGCAACCGCCGCGATCATCGATCCGCCGCGCTTCGTAGCCGCGCACGAAGCACTCGCGAAACGCGACGGCTTCGCGATCGTGTGGACGATCGACACGCACTCCCACGCCGACTATGTCACCGGCAGCCCGGGCCTCGCCGCCCGTGTCGGTGCCACCTTCGTCGCACCCGGAGCGTCTCGGCTTGTGACGCCGCATCGGCCGATAACCGACGGCGAGCGAGTCGCGCTCAGCGCGAAGTTCGCGTTGGTCGCGATCGCCACCCCCGGTCACACCCCCGATCACCACGCGTACGTTCTCGAAGCCGACGGTCGCCCAGTCGCGGTGTTCACCGGCGGGTCGTTGATGGTCGCCACGGTTGGTCGCACCGATCTGTGCGGACCCGACCTCGCCCGGCCGTTGGCCCATCAGATGTATCGGTCGTTGCGCCGCTTCGACGACTTCACTGACGACGTCGCCGTCTACCCGACCCACGGTGCCGGATCGTTCTGCTCCGCGCCGGGCGCCGTCGAGCGGACCAGCACACTCGGCCGCGAACGCGCCACCAACGCGCTGCTACGCACACTCGACGAGGACGACTTCGTCGAACGCCTCGTCGCCGGGTTCGCGACGTTCCCCAGCTACTTCGCGCGCCTGCCCGAACTGAACCGGCAAGGACCGTTGCGATACGACACGGTCCCCGCGTTGGCCCGGCTCGACGCGAACGATCTCGAACGCCGCATTGGCGCCGGCGCGATCGTCGTCGACGCCCGCCCGTTCGCGGCCTTCGGCGCCGGCCACATCGCCGGTTCGTTGTCGAACACCCTCCGGCCGGTGTTCGCGACCTTTCTCGGCTGGCTCGTCGCCCCCGACCAGCCGCTCGTATTCGTCCTCGACGCCAACCAAGACCGTGACGAGTTGGTGCGCCAATGCCTCGACGTCGGTCTCGAAACGTTGATCGGCGAACTCGACGGCGGCATAGCCGCGTGGGTAGCGAACGAGCGGCCGCTCGCCACGATCCCCGTCGTCGACATCGAACACGTCAGCGCAACGCTGGTCGACGTCCGCCAAACCAACGAATACGCCGCCGGGCACATCCCCGGGTCCGACAACATCGAACTCGCCGAGATCGCCAACACCGAACTCACCGCAAGGCCGCTGACCCTGATGTGCGGTCACGGCGAACGGGCCATGACCGCCGCCAGCATCCTCACCAACACCGGCCGCAGCAACGTCGCGGTGCTCAACGGCGGACCCGACACGTGGGCAGCAGCCACACGCCGGCCGCTCGACACAACACAATGATCGCCGCCGACACGGCGGTGCGGCTCGGGTTGCGTCAAAACCTCGCCCAGTTCTCGTTGCTGGTCGGGGTCAACGCGCTCGTCGGCGGGATGATCGGCCAAGAACGCACCGTGCTCCCACTCCTCGCCAAAGAGGAATTCGGGCTCACCGCCCTCACCGCGACGCTCACGTTCATCGTCGCGTTCGGTGCGGTGAAAGCCGCGACGAACTTCTTCGCCGGAACACTGTCAGATCGCTACGGACGCAAACCCGTCCTCGTCGCCGGATGGATCATCGGCCTACCCGTCCCCGTGTTGTTGATGTGGGCGCCCACCTGGGCGTGGGTCGTGTTCGCGAACGTCCTGCTCGGCGTCAACCAAGGCCTCACCTGGTCCACCACCGTCATCATGAAAATCGACCTCGTCGGCCCCGCCCGCCGCGGGCTCGCGATGGGCCTCAACGAAGCCGCCGGATACGGAGCCGTCGCCGCGACCGCTCTCGCCACCGGCTACATCGCCCAACACGCCGGACTGCGCCCCGAACCGTTCTTCCTCGGCATCGCCTACGCAGGCCTCGGACTCGCCCTGTCCACACTGTTCGTCAAAGAAACCCGCAGTCACGCCCACCACGAAACCGCCAACCACACCACACCCGACGACAAATACGACCACGGCACGCTCACCACCCGCGAGGTGTTCCAGCTCACCTCGTTCGGCGACAAAGCTCTCTCGTCGTGCTCACAAGCCGGGCTCGTCAACAACCTCAACGACGGCCTCGCCTGGGGCCTGTTCCCCATCCTGTTCACCCACGCCGGCCTCTCAGTCGCGCGCGTCGGCATACTCGCCGCGCTCTACCCCGCCGTATGGGGCCTCGGACAGCTCTACACAGGAGCCCTATCCGACCGCGTCGGCCGCAAACCCCTCATCGTCGCCGGCATGCTCACCCAAGCCGCGGCCATCGCCTCGATCGCCGCGACCCACACCTTCACCACGTGGGCCGCCGCAGCGATCCTGCTGGGTGCCGGAACCGCGATGGTCTACCCCACCCTCCTCGCCGCGATCAGCGACGTCGCCCACCCCCAATGGCGCGCCCGATCCATCGGCATCTACCGGCTCTGGCGCGACAGCGGCTTCGCCATCGGCGCCCTCACCGCCGGCATCCTCGCCGACCTCATCTCCATCCCCGCCGCCATCTACACCGTCGCCGCGCTCACCGCCGCATCAGGCCTCCTCACCGCCGCACGCATGTACGAAACCCACCCCCGCACCCCGGCCGCGTGACCGGGCCTGGTCGTTCGGCTGAGGCACGACGCCCCAAACAACCAATCACCAGCCAGACGCACGACACCAAGTTCCTGACAGGCGGGACAGTCACGCGGGACGGGCTGCTGGTCTGTGTGCGAATGATCAGCCCGGGCTCGCATTGACGGACGCTCGCTTTCGGGCCACCGTACGATCGTTGCGTGGAGTGCGCTTGCTGCGGTGAGGACCGCGACGATTCGACGGTGACGTCGCTGCAATGCCGTGACGACATCAAGGTCTGCCGGGGCTGCATCGGTTGGCTGAACCGGCGTGCACGCGGCATCGACGTGACGCCAACCCTGCCCGTGAACAACATGGACGAAGCCGTGAGGTTCTGCGAGGCGGCCGGGTTTGACGTTCAGAGATACGACGACGGTTTCGCGTTCGCGCATCTCGACGATCAGAGCGTCTTCGACCTCGACCTCATCGAGGACCTGGACCCGAACATGAACCATGCCGGCTGCTACATCATCACCAAAGACGCGGACGCCTGGCACGCCCGACTCGCGACGGCGGGGTTGCCGGTCACCCCGATCGCAGACATGCCGTGGGGAATGCGAGAGTTCAGGCTGACCGATCCCAGCGGCAACAACATCCGCATCGGCCGTAACACCTCGACCGACTAGCAGATGCCCCCGGGTGCACGGTTGCCGTTGGTCATTCCGCGCCGGGTTCAACCGCTGCCGAGGACCTCACGCAATTGCCGCTCGGAAGGCGCACCGGCTAGCCCGTGCTCTGTCCAATACACGCGGCACGACAACGCGTACTGTCTGTCCCCGTCGGCGAAAGCATCTCGGCCGTCAACAAGCACCGTCGGTGATCCCCGGAACCTCAGCCGTTCCGCCTCAGCAGGAGTCTCGACCAGTTGACGACACAGATCGAACCCGAGCTCTTGGGCCAACGACTCCAGCGTGGCGCTCGTGATCTCCCAGTTAGGGCAATCGTTGAAGTACAACAGCGTGACCTGCATGATGCGCCTCGCTGGTGTGTGACGACGTGGTGCCAACCAGCAGGACGTTACGGCAACTCACCAGCTCGAGGAAGCAGCCGCGCCGAGGCCCGCCTTGAACCCCCCGGTCCGTCGGATGAGGGTCGTCGACGCGCCTCGGACTCACCGTGCGACCCCCCACCAAATTTCGGCTACAGCCAACTACGTAGCGGGGCGTCGGGCGCGTCCGATGATGTGTTCGGCCGCGAGTTTGGCTGTCCAACATGGTTGGAAGAGGAACCGGTCGATGTCGTCGATGACGAAACCGGCGTCGATGATGGCCTGTTCGGTGTCGCGGGTGAGGTGGCATCCTCCGGCCAGGTGCGTCCAGATCGGGTCGACGCGTCGTTGGCGCCGGGCCCAACTCGGGTCGCGGGCGGCGACGTGTTCGTAGAACCGCAGTTCGCCGCCTGGCTTGATCACGCGGTAGAGCTCGGCGAGCGCGGTGGCCTGGTTGGTGACCGAGCAAAGCACCAGCGATGCGACACCCGCGTCGGCCGATGCGTCGTCGACGGGTAGCCGCGAAGCGGTTCCGTTGACCACGCGCACCGGGACCGAGGCGCATTTCGCGGCGTGCGCGGCGTGCTTACGAAGATAGGCC
>JAYUFA010000054.1:0-2739 GCA_043738925.1 Actinomycetota bacterium | reverse complement strand
ACGATGCCGGTGGCCCCGTCCACGGCGAACACCGTCCAGTGCTCGCTCTGCCACACGGGCGTCAAGCCGGGCACACCATCTCGCACCAATGCCCCCTCGGCAGTGGCCGCGAAATCAAGTGGCGCGTCCGGCAACGCCACGTACTGCGCGCCGGAGTCGACGAGCCAAGCGCGATAGCTCGCGGCGGTCAACGGGTCCTCGTCGTAGAACAGTGCATTTTCGGCGGTGTCGACTTGGCGTTCCCACCCACGAGCAAGTGACACCGCGGGCGCCACGTACGACACCTCGAAATGCGCCTTGGTAGGAACCACCTCGATGCGTGACGGCGAGTTGGGTTCAGCCGACAGGAACGTGACGAGCGGTGCGTAATACGCGGCGTACGTCGACGCCTCGTCGGGCTGCGACGTCATCGCGGGCCACGCCGGCACCCACTGCCACAGGACCATCGGTACCATCACGACCGCCAACAAGGTTCGACGTGTCGGCCAGAGCACGCATGCGACCAGCGGTAGCGCCACACTCTCCGCCAGACGGCTCACGTTGCCACCCATGGGCGAGGCAATCGCGTAGCTCGCGATCATGGCGCTCATGTACAGCAGCCCACCGATGCGCAATGCGCGATGGCGACGAGGAACGGCGGCAGTGAGCACGGCGATCATCAGCAGTTCCAAAGCCGCGTCACGCGACGGGTACGGAAAAACGCCCGTGCCCGGAAACGCAATGCTGGTAATGGCGACAGGTAACGCGGTGACAACGCCAATACCGATCAAAGGCCGGAGCGCGAAGCGGCGAGAAGAGATCGCCCACGCCACGATGACGAGTACGAGGAACGCGCCGACGAGCGGGCTCGTCAGCGACGCGCCCAACGCCAGCGCGCTGCTCACGATCCACCGCCGACGGCTCGCGGCCAACAGCGCCGCCAACGCGATCGCCTCGCCCATGAGAAACGGCAGTTGGCCGATGGCGATCTGCGAACCTGTTCCGACCGCGAACAGCACGATGCCGGTGCGAGCAGATGAGCCGAACCAGCGCAGACTCAATCGCGCGAACGACCACGCGGCAGCCGACGCGGACAAGATCGTCGACAGTGTCATGCCCACTGCGGCGGCAACGGGGGGATACAGCACGCTGTAGCTCAAGGTGAAGTGGCCGCCGTACCACTGCGGGTTCCACAGCGTCAGCCCGTAGCGCCGGAACAGATTGACCCGGAACAGCTGGGCCGACAGGTCGCCACCACGCCAGCCGGCGATCCATGCCGTAACCGCGAGCGACGCAGCAATAGCGGCCGCCACGGCACTCGCGGCTTGCGCTGACCGCGGGTCGATCCGTCGGCATCGCCTACCTAGCCGAGGCGGATGCAAGAGTGACGACGCGTGCATCGACTCACCCTTCGCTGCGGACGACCGGAGGCCATCGGGTTCACCGTCAGTGGACCGCGCCAGGGTAAGGACGTGACGAGAACGTGGTGAGAGCCGCGGAGCCTTCGCGGGAAGCTTGCTGGCGGGGCAGGGATCGAACCTGCGACCTCCTCATCCAAAGTGAGGCGTTCTGCCGACTGAACTACCCGCCAGGGTGGCCCCACGGTATCGGGTCGTCCGCGCACACGGTGGCCATTGCGTCGGCTGGCCGGCGGATTTCCGCCGCGGATGACGCGACACCATTGCGAGGCGGCTACGGTGTCCCTCGCCATGGGTTCACTGATCAAGAAGCGCCGCAAGCGCATGCGCAAGAAGAAGCACAAGAAGATGCTGAAGCGCACGAGCTTTCAGCGACGCGCCAAGGGCAAATAGCCGCGCTCGCCCTCTGTCGCGACACAGTCGGAAACCGACCGTGTTGAGGCGATCAGCGATCGGCGGTGTGGGCCACGACCCGACCAGGTCCGGGAAACGCACCTTCGACGAACCACGTGCTTCCGCTGCCGGCTAAACGCGGCGGTTGACCGGTCGCCTCGCGCAGGGTGTCGCGTGCCTCGATCAGTCGCGGTTCGTGCGCGAGCGCGGCGGGCTCGAGGTCATTGCCGTTATCACCACGAGGGCCGCCGAGTGCATCCCACGTGCGATAAACCGCGGGCGTCGAACACCCGAACGATGGCGTGATGAGTGTGTAGACGCGCTCGACGAACGGCAAGGGTGCGACCACCTCTCCGATGCCCGTGACACGTGCGCGCCCGCCAACCAGACAAAACGCCACGTCAGCGCCAATGCTTGCGGCCTCGACCACGTTGCGATAGCCCGCCCAGCGCAACACCGCGGCCGCGTCGGCTGACCCACCGCCAAGCCCCGCTCCAGGCGGGATGCGTTTGTGCACGCGTACGTGCGCTCGACGCTGGGCGAGGCGCAGCGCCCTGTTGACGAGGTTGTCGTCGCCGACTTCGATGGCGGTGGCGTCGCCGACGATGTCGAGCCCATCTCCGTCGGGGTCGATGTCGAGCCGATCACCAAAATCGAGCGTCACCATCTCGGCGTCGATGAGGTGCCAGCCGTCGGCACGCACTCCGGTGACGCGTAGCGACACGGTGAGCTTTGCCGGTGCATCGACAGTCAGCACGTGGATTAGCTCCGGCTCTGCATCGCGAACGCCTGACGCACCTCGTCGGGTGTCGCCGGCACGCGCCCAATGGCGCGCAACATGCGAACCGCCTCAGCCACCAGCTCGGCGTTGGTCGGCGTGCCGAGTTCGTTGTAGGGATAGTCGCCGAGACCGATGCTGATGTGGCCGCCCGCGCCTACCGCAGCGTGC
>JAYUFA010000053.1:0-7245 GCA_043738925.1 Actinomycetota bacterium | reverse complement strand
GTGCGCGGTGTATGCGACTCGAGCCACGTGCCCACCTCGTCGATGCCGGGCAGCCCGTTCGGGGCCCAACCCGCGAAGCTTGCGTATCCCTCGAGTTGACCACGCCAGCGCGGTACCTGACGCTCGACCCACCGCTCGCGCCGACCGAAATCGGCGAGGCCGACCGCATCGACGTCGACCGCGCCGAGAGCGGCGGCCGCATCGACGAGGTCGAACGCCACCGCGCGCGGCCAGGTGGGATCGGTCGTGTACCCGCCTTCGAGACCACCGAGCGGGCTGTAGCCGTCGATCGCCGTCATCGTGTAGAAGCACGCCCCGATGACCTCGACGTCGTCGCACGTTGCGTAGAGCTGCGGATGAGGAACCGGCGTGGTGGCGAGCGCCGCCAACACGCGAGCTTCGCGGCGCATGGTCTCGTCGCTGTTCGGTCGCGGGTGAGTAGGCGGCCGACGCAGCACGAACGCCCCGCCGTCGCGGGTCAAGCGGAACACGTTGTTCTGTGAACCACCGGTGAGCTGCTCCGCGCCGGTGACCGGACCGCGACCCGGGATGGCGGGCTGCGCGACCACCCACTCCTGCAACGGACCCCAACGGAGTAGGCCACCGAAGTCGTCGAGCGGTTCGGCGCTCATCGGGCGATCACCGGTTCGCGAGGATGTGCTCGAGGCGATCGGCGAACTTGCGCTCAGCCTCGGCCCGGCGGGTGGGTAGGTGGTCGGTCGGAAACAGCCCGTCGGTGGGGGCGTATTGCTTGAGCACCTGCCCGGCGAGGGTGTCCTTGTGCACCTCAGTCGGGCCGTCGGCGATGCCGAGGGTGACCCCGGTGAGCAGCATCGTGGCGAACGGCATCTCGTTCGACGCGCCGAGCGATCCGTGGAGGTGCATCGCGCGGTACACGATGTCCATCACCGTCTTGGGGGTCGCCACCTTGACGCCGGCGATGTAGTGGCGGGCCTTGTCGTAGCCATGTGCGTCGACCTGCCACGCGGCGTGAAGCACCTGGAGCTTGAACTGCTCGAGCTGGATCCACGCGTCGGCAATCATGTGTTTCACCGCTTGACGGTCCGCCAGCGCCGCGCCCCGCGTGCGGCGACTCAGCGCCCGCTCGCACATCAGGTCGATCGCCCGCTGACATGTTCCGACGGAACGCATCGCGTGGTGCAGGCGCCCGCCGCCAAGGCGTGTCTGCGCGATCGCGAAGCCCCTGCCTTCGTCGCCGATGAGGTTGGTGGCAGGCACACGACACCCGTTGAAGCGGAGGTAGCCGTGGCTGCCCTCGTGCGCGCCATGGCCCCCGAGGCCGACGCTACGGATCTCGTCGAGGCCAGGCGTGCCCTTGGGCACGAGGATCATCGATGACCCGCGGTGCACCGGCACGACGGGATCGGTGATCGTCATCACGATCAGGAACGAGGCATACGGGTAGTTCGACGCGAACCACTTCTCGCCGTCGATCACCCACTCGTCGCCGTCGCGCACGGCGCGACAAGTGAACTCACCCGGATCGGCGCCCGCTTGCGGCTCGGTCATGGCGTAGGTCGACGAGATCAACCCGTCGAGGAGCGGTTGCAGGTACTGCGCCTTCTGCTCCTCGCTGCCGAAGTGGGCCAGCACCTCGGCATTACCCGAGTCAGGCGCCTGACAACCGAACACGCTCGGGGCCCACGTCGACCGACCGAGGATCTCGTTCATCAGCGCCAACTTCGTGTTGCCCACGCCCATGCCCCCGAGCGACGGCGGAAGGTGCATCGCCCACAGGCCCTGCTCGCGCACTCGCTGCTGCAGGGGCCGGATCACCGCGTCCTGGATCGGGTGCGACTTGTCGTAGGTGACGTTCGCATCGGCCGCGAGTACGTCGATCGGCTCGATCTCGTCCCGGACGAACACGCGCACCCAGTCGAGCTGCTCCTGGAACTCTGGCTCCACGCTGAAATCGATCGCCACGACGCCCCATCCCCTCACCCGGTGCCGAGACGCGGCGCCGTTCGGCCCGACGTTAGTGGTGCGAGCGGTGTCGACCAACGGTGGATAACTCGTTATCCTAGACCGGGATTGACGGCCGAGCTCCTGGAGAAATCATGACCACCACCGTAGGTTCGCTGTTCGATCTCACTGGCAAGGTGGCGATCGTGACTGGTTCCACGAAGGGCATCGGCCGGGCGATGGCATCAGGGCTGTCGGCTGCTGGTGCGGCGGTCGTCGTGTCCAGCCGCAAACAGGGGCTGTGCGATGAGGTCGCAGCGGAGATCCGAACCGAGTCGGGAAACGAGGTGCTCGGACTCGCGTGTCACGTCGGCGATTGGGATGCCATCCCGGCTTTCGTCGAGCAGGTGACCGCGCATTTCGGTCGTATCGACTGCCTGATCAACAACGCGGGCATCAACCCGGCGCCGGTCTCTGCGTCGGCGATGACGTTGGAATACTGGCGCAAGTTGTTCGCGGTCAACCTCGAGGGTCCGCTTCGGATGAGCCAGTGCGTCGCCCCGATCATGCGAGATGGCGGCGGTGGCAGCATCGTCAACATCGCGACGATGGCGGCGTACTCCGGTGGTCCCAACGTGTGCGCGTACGGCGCGTCGAAGGCGGCGTTGGTGAACCTGACGAAGAGCAATGCACAGGAGTGGGCGGCGTGGAAGGTGCGCGTCAACGCGCTGAGTCCGGGACCGTTTGTCACCGAGATGGTCGAAGGCGCTGCTCGCGTTCGGCCGGGGTTCAAAGACCTCATCGCCGAGGGCACCATGATGAAGCGCATCGCGGAGCCCGCGGAGATCGTGGGGCCGATCCTCTACCTGGCCAGCGACGCATCGTCGTTCGTCACCGGCGACGACATCTCGGTGTCGGGCGGGATGAGGAAGTGACGCTCAGCCGCTGACCGGTGTTCCTCGGCGGCTCGTTCGATCGTGCGATGCGGATTCGTCGACGGGCCGAATCAGCACGCGCACCGCCTGTTCGAGTTCGGTGCGGACCCATCGTGTGTCGTGACGTTCGGTGAGCCAGCCGACGATGACGCTGTCGATCACGTGACCGAGTGTGCCGATCGCTGCGTGTCGGTCATTGATGGTGTCGGTGCCGATGGCGCCGTCGATCATGGCGACGTAGCTGCTGGTGACCGACGCGCGCACCGGCCCTACCTCGGGGTCGAGCGAGTACATGGCGCGCATCAGCGTGCGGGAGCGCAGTTCGTCGCTCTCGAGCGCTTTGGCGAATGACCGCATCACGCTGGCCACGCGATCCGCGGCGGTCGCACCGCGCGGGGGTCGTGCGGTGATGCGCGTGCGGAACTCCTCCATGCCCTCAAGGTGTGCTTCGGCGATGAGCTGATCCTTCGACCGGCAGAACTGGTAGATCGTGGTCATCGAGAGCTTGCATTTCTCCGCGAGGTCGCGCATCGACACCGCGTCGTAGCCATCTCGCGCCGAAGCTCGCGTCGCGGCCATCAGCCGCTGATAGCGCGGGTCTTCGGCGTGCTCGTCCATCGCGTCGAGGGTAGCGCCGGGCCCCGGGGGCTCAAGTAGCCATTGCATGCGACCGCGTCGGGCAACATGTGAGGATTGTGCGTGGCACGAACGGAGACCGAATGGCGAAGGCACCATCGCAACGCGTGGGTGGACGCAAGTCCGCGGCCCACGCGCGTGCCACCAAGGCAACGCTCGTCGAACTGGCGGGCGAGCTCTTTGTCGAGCGCGGCTACGCCCAGACGTCGATCCGTGACATCAGTAAGCACGCGGCGGTCACCAGTGGCGCGATCTACGGACACTTCCGGAACAAGGCCGAGCTGCTCGCAGAGGTGATCAACGCCCGCACAGCGGAGCAACTCGAAGCGGGCACGATGGGGCTTCCTTACGCGGTCGACTACATCGAAACATTGACCCGCCAGGCCCGGCGATCGAAGAAGCGCCGCGGGTTGCGCGCGCTCATCGTGCAAGGTGCTGCTGCGGCGCAGACCGACGAGGAGACGGCGACCCGACTGCGCGAGGAACAACTTGAGCACATCAACGCGTGGACCGCGGGGTACGAGCGCCGCCGGGAACAGCTCGGCATTCACCCGTCGGTCGACATCGACACGGCCGTGCTGTTCATCTGGGCCGTCGAACTCGGCCTCGGTGTTCTCGAGGGTGTGGGTATCGAGCCGAGGTCGGCGAAGGCATGGGCCGACATCCAGAACCGCCTGGCGCGGAGCTTGCAACTTCCTCCGGATGACCAGGATCGCAAGCCTCCTCGGACGACGCGTCGCAGAGTGCGCCGGGTCAGTGAGGCGTGAGACCACCGTCGACGAGGATGACCTGACCCGTCATGAAGCTTCCGGCGTCGGAGCACATGAGCAGCGCCGGGCCGACCATCTCGTCGGGATGCGCGGCGCGTCGCATGAACGACGCCTTTGTCATCGACGCGACTGCTTCGGGGGTGTTGTTGCGGACCATGTCCGTGTCGACCGTACCCGGGGCGAGCGCGTTGACGCGGATGCCCTTGTGGGCGAACGACGCGGCCATCGAACGGGTCATCGCCATCAGCCCGGCCTTCGCCGCGGCGTACATAGCGGTGTTGGCCGAGAAGAGGAACGCGCCCGCCGAGATGACATTCAGGATCGCGGCGTTGCCTGATGCTTCGAGGTGCGGAAGCGCGCGCTCGACGAGGAACACTGGGCCGCGGAGGTTGGTGTCGAGGGATCGCTGCCATGCGTCGGCGGTGAGGCTGCCGAACGGCAGGGTCAAGGCGTTGGCTGCGTTGTTCACGACGATGTCGAGCCGCCCGAACGAGGCGACGGTGCCGTCGACGAGCGCGTTGATCGCGTCAATGTCGCCCATGTGCGTCGGGATGCCGATTGCCTCGCCGCCCATAGCGCGAAGGTGCGCGGCGGTTTCGGTGCACGCATCGGCCTTGCGGCTCGCGACCGCCACCTTCGCGCCCGCCGCGAGGAGGCCCTCGGCGATCGCCAGACCGATGCCTCGCGTGCCGCCGGTGACGATGGCGACGCGCCCGGTGAGGTCGTGCAGTTGATTCAGCTTCTGGCGGTCCATGCTCGCTCCTTGGGTTGGCTCGTCACCAGGTCTTCTGACGATTCGCGACGTACTCGATGTCTTGGAAGGGCGCGGACTCGATCGAATCGAGCACGACCTCCTTGCGGCGTATGCGGTAGCCGTCGGCTGTGCGAAGGAGTGTGAAGTGGACGAGGCCGCTCGACAACGTACTGGGTTTGCGCTCGATGATCTGGGTCACGAAAAGGTACGACTCGAGGTCGATCTCATCGCCTCGTTCGGCGACCACGTGGATGTTCGCTGCGTGGTGCCGAAGGGGGTACGGGCTGTGCGCGCGGTGTTGCTTCGTCCAGGCCATCGCTGTGTCTCGGCCCCGTGAATCAGACCGGATGAACTCTTCGTAGGGATGCGTGCCAAGTTCGGTGCGCGAGATGAGGTGGCAGTCGTCGGTGAGGAGCCCTTCGCACACGTCGAGATTGCCCTCGTCGTAGTTGAGCCACCACTGGTTGATGAGCTCGTGCGCGGCGAAGCGATCGTGGACGGTCATGGCGTTTCCCCCTGCTTGTCGTTGCTTGTTCAGGCCGCGTCGGACGTGGCCCAGTCGGTCCTCGGTGTGACGGAGTAGGTGGCGATCAGCGCCCGGATGAACGCTTGGTCGTGCAGCGGATCGGATGGTTCGGCGACGTCGACGCTCCGCGCGCGCATGTCGCCGAGCAGCCGTTCGAAGACGATGTCGTGGGTCAGATCGTCGGAGTGGTCGAGGTTCTTTTCCACCTCGGCTCGATCCGTGTAGATCTCTGCGCTCCAGTGCACCAACAAGCGCATTGCGTCGGGCTGGTACCGTCGGATGACCTCGCCGTCGGTGGTGATGGCCCAGTCGTCGCGCTCGGATTCGTAACCGATGAGCGAGCGGTGCTTGAGCCCGGGGATGTCTCGTTCGTCGCGCCGACCCACCGGGTCGCCGCGGTGAAACATCAGCTCGTTCTGCACGACGACGCCCTTGTTCCAGAGCGGATGCTCGAGGCGAGTCGGCGCGCCGAGCGGGCCGTCGGGCCAGTAGGTGAACGTGCCGTTCTCGCCTCGGTACCACCACGTGATGACCTGTGCCATCTTGATGAGGTGCTCGGTGAACAGGCCCGATCGTCCCATGACGTTCTGCAGCCACACCGGCGAGTTCTCGATGCGAATGCCCCGAAATGTCACCGCATCGAGGTGGGCATTGAGGCCGCTGCGGTGCGGGCCGCACAGGTTGAACAGCATCAGCGTGGGTCGCGCGTACTGGGCGCCCCAGTAGTCACGGACGAGCTGAAGAAACCCACTGTTGTAGTAGCAGTCTTCGAGCTCGGGGAAGAACGAGATCGAGTCCTTGCCGAGGATGCCGCGAAAGTGCGCCGTGGCGAGGTCATCGAGGGTCAGGTCGGGGTTGGCGGAAACGCCCCCGTTCGATGTGGCCATGAGCTCTTCGACGGTGTCGAAGTGGTGTGCGGTGATCGTGGGCCACGGTCCGTTTCGTTTGATCACGTCGAGCATGCGGGCGTGTTGATCGTCGGAGTAGACGCCCTCGAGCACCCGCGGTGGTGCGACCGGCCGCAGGATCTCATTGAGTCGGAGCAGTTCGTCGTCGTCCACCGCGGTACCCCCGTTAGCATCGAGCTGGCGAAGTTTGGACAGCATTGTTATCTTAATATGCGTTCGATCGTATGAGGCAAGTAGGGGGCCACGTGATCGTCGACATCGACACGCACTTTGAGCCGGGGCGATCATGGCTGGAGGATCACCCGGGGCTCGCCGGCCGGCTTCCGGCGTACTGCGTTGCTGACGCGACTGTTCGCGCTCAGGTCGGCGACCTGATGGCCGGCGTCCCGGTCGATCGACGCCCGCCGCATGCCGAGCTGTTGCCGCCGGGCATCGCGGCGATACTCGGTGAGGCCAAAGTCGAGGGCTACGGGTTCGAAGGATCCGCGATGCACACGCCGGGCGACGCGTCCCAGCGCCTCGCGTGGATGGACCGAGTAGGCATCGACGTCGCGAACACGATTTGTCTCGAAGGCGCGAACTACGCGTCGGTCGTCGACGACCGAGTGCTCGCCCGTGAAGCGATTGGCACCTGCAACAACTGGCTCGCAGATCGTGTCGGCGGTCACCAGGATCGGTTGCTGCCCCTGACGTCGATCGACGCGACCGACATCGAGTGGAGCATCGCCGAACTGACGCGCATGCGAGCACGCGGCAGCCGGTCGTTCCTCATCAGCACGCTGCCGGCACCAGG
>JAYUFA010000052.1:0-19003 GCA_043738925.1 Actinomycetota bacterium | reverse complement strand
GAGTAGGGATGAGCAAGACGCTGTCGCCGATTCCACCGGGCGAAATTCTGCTGGAGGAGTTCATGCTCCTGCTCGGCGTCCATGAGGAACAGCCGGCTCGGTCGGGAGCCGTAGGCGTTGACCTGTTCACCGGTGAACGTCATCCACGGCTTGATTGGACCCCCGCGAATGCGTCCGTGGAACCGGGCTCGGAGCGTCTACACGCGAGGCTGCCCGACGGCGCCCGCCTGACGGACATACGCCGCCACCGAGGCTGGAAGCTGTGCCAGATCGGCTTCTGTCACCAGATCGAGGGAGCGGGGTGCTTCGAGCGCGCGCCCAGCTCGTCGGCGGTATTCGGCGCGACCGCTTCGGGGACCCTTGGAAGCACAGCCGTAGACGACAGCGCCAAGCATGATGACGTTCGCGATCGTGCCCACCTTCGCATCTGTCCACGACATGACGATGACCGCCTGTGAGATGACGATTGCGCTCACACCGACGACCCACCACCAGCGAACCCGAGCGAGCAACAGCGCTCCGGCGGCGATGGTGACCACGGCAGCGGCGAGCCAGGTAGCACCGATCCCCCTGCTGATCGGATCGGCCAGTCGCGACACATCGGCCCAGCCAAGTCCTTTCGCCGCGCCGAGGAGGTGGATCGAACCACGCACCACGATGACGATCCCGACGACCCAGCGGAGAGTCGACCTCACCGCACGACCATTGATCGACCGGTCACGCCCGACGTGGGCCGTCGGCCCATGTGCGGCGCGGCTGGGCAGCTCGATCACGTTGAACCTCCAGAGCTGGCATGCGCAACCGAGGTCCAGAGCAACGCGGTACGAGAGCAGAAACGCGCTCGCGTCCTTCATCGTACGCCAAAGCCACACCTGCCCGAATGAACGGTCGTCCGACCGGCCCCGTGTCATCCTCCGCCGCTCTCGGCCTCGACCATCGCCGGGACCAGCTCGGTCGACGACCTGATCGGCGATACGTGTGTGGCGACGCGCACGTCCGGCGCCCGAAGGCAACCGACCAGTAGGTGAACCGCGGCACGGCGGGCGTCGAACGATGCGTATGAGCAGCATTGATCCGCACGCCCTCGTGGCCACCGTCGCCGCGGCCATCGTCGAGCATCGCGGCGAGGCCGAGCGAGAACGCCGCCTCCCGGTGGTGCTGCGCGATGCGCTGCGCGACGCTCGGTTGTTCGCGTTGCAAAATCCCCGCGAGCTCGGTGGTCTCGAGTGTGATCTCGTGACCGTGCTCGAGGTCTACGAAGCGGTCGCGCGACTCGACGGACCCGTCGCGTGGAACGTGTGGAACGGCAACCTCGGTCCGGCAGCCGCGCTGCTCGATCCTGCGACTCGCGCGGCCATTTGGACGCCCGAACGCGACACCATCATCGCCAACTCGGCGCGGCCCACCGGCGCCGCGGTCGCGGTCGATGGCGGCTTCGCGCTGTCGGGACGATGGGACATCGTGAGTGCGCTCGACTCGTCCGATTGGGTCGCGGTGTTCGGCCTCGTCATGGCCGACGGCGCGCCCGTGATGTCACCCGTGGGCATGCCCGACATCCGCGCATTCTTCACGCCGACCCCCTCGATCACCGCACTCGACACCTGGCATGTAGGCGCTATGCGCGGCACCGGCAGCAACACCATCGTGGCTGACGGCCTGTTCGTTGCCGACGCGTTCGCGGTGAGTCCGTTCGCGCCGTCGCAGATCGATCGCGCCGTGTTTCGCGTTCCGGTCTTCACGTCGGTGTCGACAGGAGGCGCGGCGGTATGTCTCGGCATGGCGCGCGCGTCGATCGACGAGATCATCGCCATGGCTCCCAGCAAGGCAACCGCGGTCGGGCGCCCGTTGGCCGACGTCGAATCCGCGCAGGCCACGATCGCATCGGCAGACGCGCAGGTGCACGCCGCGCGTCTGCTGCTGCTCGACGCCGCGGCCGGTGTGGTGCGCGCCGCCGAACAGAGCGAACTGATCGGCGAGCCGCTTCGAGGCTCGCTGCGCGCCGCGATGTGTCACGCGGCGCGGGTCAGTCGCGAGGTGGTCACCGCGATGTACGAGCTCGGCAGCTCGTCGTCGCTTTACGTCACGTGTCGCCTCGAGCAACTCTTCCGTGACACACACGCCGCCGCACAACACGGCTTGTTGAACCCGCTCCAACTGCAACCCGCAGGGCGCATCCTGCTCGGCCAACCCGCCGGCGTGCCCATATTCTGAGAGGCTTGGCGCAAGGGTGCGGCCCGCTTCGGGTGGAGCCCGCCACTGTTGCGCCTACGCGTGACAACGCGAGGGCATTTCACCGAGGTCGTCGCCGCCGGTCGTGCGCACCGACCACTCCCTGCAACATAGATGTATGTTCGGCAAAGGCCGCTGGCCGTTCGCGAAGTGGTAGGTTCCTCAACGCCGATTCGATTCCGAATCGGCGTTGAGGCCGTCGAGACCCCGCGGTTCGCTAGAAGCGAGGGCGGGCCATCCGATGGCGACTCAGAACAACGTCGGTCAAGCAGATCCAGCCGGCGATGCAGACGCGCCGGCGGGGTTCGACCGGGAGGCGTTCGATAGCTCGACCGCCTCGATGACACCCTGCGCCAGCGTGGTCACAGACCCGGTGATCGCGGTCCGAGGTCTGACGATGTTCTACGGCGCCACGCAGGTACTCCACGGCATTGACCTCGAGATCTGGCGGGGCGAGGTGTGTGCCATCGTCGGACCTGCGTGAAGGTCGCCCGCGGGTGGCATTTCGTCTACCGGGCGGTCGACGAATACGGCCAAATCATCGATGTCCTCTTCTCGAAGCGCCGCGACATCACTGCGGCCCGCCGGTCCTGCGCGGCTGCGCCCGCCGCTCATAGCGAACTGCGACCGATGCGCGGCCTCAAGACCGACCGGACCGCGGGCGTCATCATGAGCGGTCACGCCTTCGTGCAGAACATCCGACGGCGCCACGAGGAACTCGGCGTCGAGGCGCGACACGACCAGCGACCCGTCGCCGCCGCGTTCGACGACTTCGCAACAACGATCTGATGCAACCGCGATCGCAACTCCTCGCACCCTTGAATCGTGCCTGGCGGTCGCGCGATCGCGCGTCGCCTTTTCGATGGTGTGCCGTCGCACTGTTGCTCGGCTCGTGCACGTCTGCGACGTCGGTTGATCCTCACGTCTTCGTTGCGGTCGGGCCTCCAGCCTCGACCACCATCGATCCCGTGCCCACCTCCACGATCGGGCCACCGTCGACGGTGCCACCAGCGTTTGCACACTGCCGCGTGAGCGCATACGGGTGCATCGTGGCCGACCCCGCATCGGATGAAGTCACCATCGCCAGCAACGATCTCGCGAAGCCCGCCGTCAACGCGGCCCGCTATGGGCCACTCACCGATCAAGTCGTCGACGTGTACCTGCCACGCGGCACGGCCGAACTCACCATCGTCTACCTGCACGCTGGCGGCTGGGTCGCTGGGTCGCGCTCCGAAGTTCCCGTCACCATCCTCGATCAGTTGCAACGGCACCGAGCCTTGATCTCGGTGGGCTACCGGCTCGCCACCACGAGTCCCTGGCCGGCGCAAAGCAACGATGCTGATCGGGCGATCCGCTGGATTCGGCTCCACGCCACCGACTGGGGCCTTGACCCGTCCGCGCTCGTTGTGGCCGGCGCGTCTGCTGGCGGCCAGCTCGCACTCTTTTTGGCTGTTGCCCCGGGACACCTCGCGGCACCCGATCTCCCACGCGAACTCGCCGCGGTCGACCCTCGGGTCATCGGCGTGGTGACGATGGCAGCCCCCGCAAACGTCGCCGCGCTCCTGAACGACGCGTTCGGTCGTGCCATCCTCGAACGCTTCCTCGGATGTTCGACGACCTGCTCGGCCCAACTGCTCATCGATGCATCACCATCGACGCACGTATCCGCCGCGGCACCGCCGCTGTATGCCGCCGTCGGCGCAGACGACACGCTCATCGTTCCCGAGACGAATCTCGTCGGACTCGGTGCGCAGTGGTCGCGGGCGATCGGACCGTCGCTGGTCTGGGTCGACCTCGTCGACAATCGAGGTCACAACATCGATATCGGCGGCGTGAACGTTGCCGCTATTGATGAATTCCTCACGATGCTGACACAACGCGCATCGACACACTGAACTACGACCGGCCAACACCTCGGAGAACACGCACTGATGGCAAAGATCCGAAAGTTCTCAACGATCACTGCAGCGACCATAGGGGCAGCGGCGGTGATGGTCCTCCAACGCGCCCGGCGGGGCCCTGCCGCGCAACGCATGCATGACTCCGGCTCACCGGCGAACGTGAACGATCATGTTGATCCGCTGCTTCACGAACCCAGCGATGGTCACGCTGTTGGGCACCGCCACCTCGGTCCTGCACCCGAACAAGCCACGGCGTTGCTCGCACATCGAGCGCGACGCGCGTGGACGAATGTCCGATCACGCGACCATCGGTGACGTGATGCGCATGGCGGTTGTCATGGATATCGAGGACCCCCCATCGCAGGCACCAGCGATCGGGGAACCTTGTACTACTTGCGAGATGAATGTCCGGTCATGCTCCGGACCAACGATTGGGAGCGGCCGTGAACGAGCGGGCGGCGCCGACCGGTACAGCCTCGACGTACAACGCTCGCCCACTCCGCGGATCGAGGTAGCTGCGTTGCAGCCACGCAATGCCGCGGGCCGACGTGCGAGTGGATTCCAGCACGGCGCATCCGGTCGTCCAATGCTCGGGCGCCACGGCGAGCACCGCGCCACTGGCGGCGGCGATCGCGTATCGGCCCCGCTGGACCACGCCGTGATACAGCGGGAGGTCTTCCGTCGCCACCTCGACCGTCGCACTGTCCATCACGGCCGCCACCTTGGGCGCAGTGGCCGCGATCAACCGCGCCGCGCGAACGTCATCGCGTCGACGACTCGTTGCCGCCACATCTGCCACGAGACGGCCATCGCGCGCCTCGACGAGCACGACGCCATACACGTCGTTCGCGTCGCCCGCGGTGAGTCGCGCGACCGCCACGTCGCGGCGCACGCGCTCCGGAAGCCGGTCGAGCGGGTCGCCCCAACCGCCGCCCGAACCACAACGGACCTCGAACCGATCGTCACCGGTGAGCTCGACGCCCGCAGCGTGTCCCGGGAGTACCTCGCGCGTGCCATCGGCGCGGTGGAGCACGAATTCTGAGGGCGCACCGGGTTCACCACCGGCGCACCCGCTGATCGGCAATGTTTCACGCATACCGAACATGGCGCCCTGGAGGCGTCGGCCCTGGGTCACGCGGTACGACATGCAGCACCCCGCGCCCGCTCGATGTTCGCCCGCCCCATACGCACCATCAGATGCGCGCTTTTCGACGATGTGCAGCGGGTACCACGCTTCGAGAATCTCGATGTCGACAAAGTCGAGTACGTGTTGGGTGCCGACCAGATTGGCGAACAGATCACTGCCGTCGCCGACGAGCCCACCGGAGGATCCCGGCTGCCAGCTCTCGCTCAACACCATGCCATCGATGCCACCATCGGCGGTGACGTACCCCCACGTGTGAGACGCCAGCGCACCCTGCCCAGACGGGCCCGCGTAGAGCCGTGGGAGGTCATGGTCTGGGGTTGCCGCGAGAGCGAACTGCAAGCACTGCACTGCGAGCGCCGTGCAGTTCATCGCAACATCGAGATGCGCGGATCCAATCGGTGCCGGTGGTCTGGAATCGACAATCGTTCCCGGCGGACAGATGACCGTGATCGGGCGCCACAACCCTTCGCAGAACGGCAGGTCCTGGCCGATCGACGCGCGCACGTCGGCCACCACCTGGCCTTCGACGATGTAGTGCTTCGAGTTGATGAAGTGCGGAACCTGCGGTGGCGCACCCGTGTAGTCGAAGGTCAGCGAGTCGCCGCGAACGATGAGGGTGCACGGAAGGTGATAGCGCTCATCGCCCCACTCGACCCATCCATCAAGCGAGTACGTCCCTTCGGCCAGACGCGCGATGCGCTCGCGAAGCACACGTTCGGTGGCGTCGCAAAGGCCGGCCGCGCCCGCGAGGAACTCGCCTGCGCCGAGGCTCTCGACAATCGAAACCAGCTTGGCCGCCGCCACGTGACAACCGGCGATGAGCCCTCTCACATCCATCTCGACGAGCTGTGGCATCCGCACGTTGTTCAATATCAACGCCCAGATGTCGCTCTGTTCTTCGTCTTTGCGGAAGAGGCGCACGGGCGGGAAACGCACCGCTTCCTGGAAGCATTCGGTTGCGTCGGGCGCCCACGAACCAAACGTCATGCCGCCCACGTCGATCACGTGAGCCGATGCCGCGACCCACGCGATGAGAGCGCCGTCGATGAACACCGGCTGACACACTTCGATGTCCTGGGGATGATTGCCACCACCATTGTGGGGATCGTTCGCGGCGAACACGTCGCCGGGTGCGATCGTGGCGCCGTGGCGGGCGATGGTCGCGCGAACGATGTTGCGCGCACCAGGCCACTTGTATTCCACACGGCCGCCACCGACGAGCAGATCGCCGGTCGAGGTCAACAGATTCGTCGAGTAGTCCTTGCTGTCGGCGACGATCGGGCTCACGGCAGTGCGCTCGATCGCGACCGCGCCTTCGTCGACCACGGCCTGCAAACGGCTTCGCATGACCTCGAGCAGAATGGGATCAACGGCGCGCATCACGCCTCCTTCTCGATCACGAGCGAGCCGGCATTGTCGAGTTGCGCGGAGTGCCCGATGGCGACCCAAATGGTCGTGTCACCAGCGTCGATAATTGCCGGCCCGGTGATCGACGCACGCGGTCGTAGCGACGCGCCGGAATACACGGGGACATCGGTTGACGGTAGGTCGCGCGAAATGCGTACCCCGCGCGACGATGGCGCATCCGCCGTGCCCGGCGAGGCGCCGGCCGGAGGCGGACCCTCAGAGCGAAGTTCGGTTCCGACCGCGCGCAGAGTCATCGCTTCGACGATCACACCAGTCGACATCGCGCCCTCGCCGAACCGACGCGCGTACTCGGCGCGGAACTCCTCCGCGAGACCCGACACAACTGCGGAACCGTTGACATCACGTGGTACGGCAACCGTGATCTCGGCTCCTTGACGTTCGAAACGGACATCAGTCTCGAACATCACCGTTGACGCCGACGACGCCAATCCGTCGGCAAGCAAATCAGTGACCACCTCCGCCTCGAGGCGGGCGAACACCTCGGCCAAGCCACCCGATTCCGCCGGTATACGTACCGCGACCGAACGAGCCCGCTCACGACGAAGGGGTGCCGTCGCTGCGCCGTAGGCAGAGAAAACCGGCGCGAGATCGGGAATGACCGTGCAACGCGAGCCGACATCGGCTCCGATATCCGCGGCGAACAAGCCACCGCATCCGCCGTACGCCAGCAACGTCAGTTCCGACGCGACAAGCCCACGACTCGCGATCCGGCCGCGTACAGCGCGCGCCATCGTGGCCAGCGCTACCTCGCGAATTCCCCACGCGGTCTCGACCGCATCGAGGCCGAGCGGCGCGCCCAACCGAGCACATGCGTCGAGCGCGGCAGCCGCATCGAGTGGCATCCGCCCCCCGAGGAAAGCCGCGGGATCGAGATAGCCGAGAACAACGAGCGCATCGGTCACTGTCGGTTCAGCGCCGCCGCGTCCGTAACACGCAGGGCCAGGAACGGCGCCCGCCGACTGCGGACCGACGCGCATCGCGCCAACCGAATCCACCCACGCGATGGAACCTCCACCTGAGCCGACAGAGTCCACGTCGACCATCGACAACGACGTCCACTGCCCAACGACCATGCCACGCGTGCGACGCAACAACGTGCCTTCACTCACCAGCGCAACATCGAGCGACGTACCGCCAAGGTCGCAGGTGACCACATCACGCTCGCCGCGTGCGGCACTCAGCGAAAGGGCTGCGGCACCCCCCGCTGCCGGCCCCGATTGTGCAAGACCGATGGGCGTTCGTCGGGCCGCGTCGACCGTTGTGACACCGCCGCCCGAGTGCGTCAGGACCACGGGAGGCACAAGGCCATCGGCCTGTAGTTGCTCGGCCAACGTTCGCAACCAGTCGAGCGATCCATCCACGTAGGCATTGAGCAGCGCGAACTGCGTGCGGTCGTATTCGCGAATCACCGGGGCGAGCTCGGCCCCACACACCACACGCACGTTCGGCCAGCGCGAGGTGATCGCGGCGCGTGCGGCGTCCTCGTTGATCGGGTTGCGGAACGACCAGAGGAACGACACGACGATCGTGTCGATGTGCTCGCGGTCGACAAGGCCGGCCACTGATGCGATCACGTTCGCAGGATCGACGTCGACGAGCACGACGCCGTCTCGATTGACCCTCTCGTCGATACCGACGATGCACGTGCGGTCGACCAAGGACGGTGGTGGCACGAGCCAGCCGTTCTCGCTCACCCGGCTTCCGCGCGCGAGAGGTACAAGATCCTCGAACCCCTTGGTGGTGACGAGACCAAGGCGACGGCCGGTGCGAGTCGCAAGCACATTGGTCACCACCGTCGTTCCCAGGCCGAAACGCGCGAGACGCGGAAGCAACCCGCGTCGGTCGGTGCCAAAGCGCACTGCGACCTGATCAACCGCGTCGAGGACGCCGACAGCAGGATCGTGCGGCGTTGACGGGACCTTCGTTCGCGCGGGCGCGCCATCGCCCATCACCACGATGTCGGTGAAGGTGCCGCCGACATCGACACCGAGCAATAGCTCGCTTGTTTCCCCCACGATTCCCCTCGTCCGCAACGGGAGTTGCCGTACGAGTCAAGCGTAGTCGTCCGTACATCGGCGCTTCTGCGCGCTGATGCTCGCTCGAATTAGCGACACGATGGACCGGTCGTTCAGTCAGTGAAATCGCCGGCGTGCACCGTCGCGTCCGCGAGTGCGTCCCATCCGTCACGTTCGAGGTCGACAAGTCGGAGGCCGTAGACAGTGACCTCGGGCGGTTCGGTCGTCTTGATGAACCGCAGACCCATCATTCCCCGCACGTGTTCGTATGGATCGACCCAGTTGGCTGTGACCCCCGGGTCGGTGGCGCTCACGACGATCCGCACGACGCCGTCATCCATCGGTGTCGCCATGAACTTGTTGATGTACCCCTGGCCGTCCTCGTAGTTGTCGAGGTTCTCGTGCCAGATGTTGCAGAGCTGGAAGATCCACTGCTCGCACGCCGGCGGCACGAACTCGATGACGAGCGCCTCGTCCTCAGCGCAGGTCCACGCGCCGAACGCGAAGTGGCGGTCGGGAACCCCGCCATTGCTCAGATAGGTCGTGCGCGAGAACCGAAGGTGGTTGGGGCGGTGTTTGAAGTTGTCGTGCCACCACGCGCGCGTCAGCTCGCTGTAGGACAGCAGCCACTGGCCCACCTTCGCGAGCCCTGCGCTCGCTTCGGCCGCGGTGATCGGCCGTGGCGGGGCGCCGTCGAGCCGCTCCAGCTTCACCGTCGGAGCGATTTCCTCGGCGCGCTTGTGGTGCACCACGCGCATGAGCATGCCCACCGAGTCGTCTTCGAGCTTCAGCCAGTCACCGCCGCCGGGCGGCGGGTTCTGCGACACGTGGATCGAGAAGTTCCCCTGCTCGTCGAAGGCGATGTCGTCGCTCGACAGGAACGCGGTGGTGCGCAACGTGGCCGGGTTGAACTCCTTCACGCCGGCGAACCCAAGTGGCGCCCACGAACGAGCCCCGAGATCTTTCGGCTGGGTTGCCGACCATGCCGCGAGCACGAAGTACGGCGTGGTGTTGATATTGCCGGACATGCGCATGTCGAACGGCTCGTCGAACTCGGTCAGGTAGTGGTCCTGATCGGGGTTCTGCACGTTGATCGACGTCCGCCAACCGGTGTCCTGCGCGCGGGGACGGTTCGGCTCGCAGTTCTCGATGAATCGTTCAGCGCCGTTGCGCAACAGCCGGGTGAGGAAGCGGAACCATTCGGCGCGCTCGAGGTCGCTCGCGTCGTCGAAGCGGTCGATCATGGTGCCGGCCCGGGCGATCACCTGGCAAAAGTCCTGCCACGCCTCGCCGCTCACGAGGCGGGCCGTCGATGCGACGGCGACCTCGTTCGTCTCGTCGGTCACGCCTCGACCCCCCATACCGCGGGCATTTCGTCGTGAGCGAGCTGGGCAAGTGCGAGTGTGAGGCCGAGGCGTTCGCCAAGTTCGATGGCGGCATGCAGATCCTTCTGCGACTTCGGTGATTCGTGTTTGCCGATCTCGCGGAACGTGCCGGTGTACGTCTCGTCGAACAGCTGCGTGCGCTCACCAAGGTAGAAGTCATGCAATCCGGATTGGGCCTCGCTGTGCCCGACGATGCGAGCGAATTCCGAAAGATCGACCGACGCCGCGTGGGCGAGTCGCATGCCCTCATACGCGGCTGCGAGCTTGCCGAACGAGACCACCATGAGCGCGATCTTGGCGGCCATACCCGCGCCGAGATCACCGACGCGCACGATGAGCGAGGCATAGCTCGACAGTGCAGGGCGGAGCGTGTCGATCACTGCGCGGTCTCCGCCAAGCATGACGACGAGCTCACCGCGGCTTGCCGCATCTGGCCCGCCGGTGACTGCCGCGTCGACGATGGTCACAGACCGGGCCGCGCCGTGGGCGGCAAGATCTTCGAGTGTCTCGAGATGAATGGTCGAATGGATGGCGACGATCGTTCCCGGTGTGGCGCCGGCGATCACACCATCGGGACCAGCGAGCGCGTCTCGCGCCTGACGATCAGTGTTGACCACCACCGAAATGATGCGGCATTGCCGCGACACCGCGGCCGCGGAGTCAACAATCGTGGCGCCTGCGTCCGCCAGACGTTGACTCGCGGCAGCCACCGGGTCGTAGACAACGACCGCGCCGCCTTGACTCAGCACGCGACCCGCCATCGCACCACCCATGTTGCCCACGCCGACGAATCCGATGGGATCAGGGTTGGTGGCAATCACGGCGTCTCCGTTCCGGCGGCGTTGTACGCGGCTATCGCCGCCTCGGCCGCACGGTGCAGGTCGCCACTCGACGGCGTACCGATATACGTGATGAGGTGGATGACGATCTCGCGCACTTGCTCGGCCGTGAGCTCACCCGTGGCGAGTGTGCGCCCGAACTGCAACTGCAAGATGTCGAAGCGGTGCGTCGCCGCCAGCACGCCCATCGTGAGCAAGCGACGCGCAGTTATCGGCAACGCGCGCCGCGACCACACCTCGGCGAATTGCTGATCGATGATGAGCAATTCGAAGAACTCGGCACTGCCTCCCGCGGGAAGCGGCGCATCGTCGCCGTAGACCTCGCGATACATCTCGAGCCCACGACTTCGTCGCTCGCTGTCCTCCGTGCCCTCGCTCATAACCTACGTCCAGTCCTCACCGGGGCCCTGATCCAACGATGAACGGTGCGGTGCGAACGAATGCCGTCTCGGGAGAAGCGTTCCGCGAGCCGAGTATCGCACGCATGCACGCCACGAACCGCAGCACCCGATCGCGCAGATCGTCGGCGTCACCGAAATGGCGTGCCCCGTGACCGGGGAGAAGCACTGCGAATCGATGTTGCGCAGCGAGCCGTTCGAGCGAATCGAGTTGCACGTCCCACGAGAACCAACACGCGTCGCGAAAGGCGGTTACGTCGCCGTGATCGTGGCTCCACGCCAACGAGTCGCCGGTGAACAGCCATCGTCCGTCGAGCAGGAACACCACTGAACCGCGGCTGTGACCAGGTGTTGGAATAGCGAGCAGACCCGGCTGGATCTCGGACTCGTCGGTGAACACATTGGTTGCCCACGGCGCCGCGCAGTCGCCCGAGTGAATCCACGTGGTGGCGTCGAACCGTTCAGCCCATCGTGCCGCGTCGGCGACATCATCGCGGTGGGTGAGGGCGATGTGGCGCACACCCAAGCGAACGGGTCAGGCCGCCGACCAATGTGGGACGCGACCGATAAAGCCCACGAAACGGTCGATGGCGGGCGCGTCGGTAGGCACTTCCACGATGGTGTCGAACATGTTCGGGCCCCGATATTCGGGACGCAGAATGGCGGTGACCGCTTCGAGCGCCACGGTCGCCTCCTGTTCGCTGAACGGTTGCGGGCGACCCATCGCCTTCGCAAGATCCCAACCATGAGCGATGTACTCGGAGAGCATCATGTTGAGTACGAACTCGCCGGCTAACGGCATTGCGGTCATCGTCATCTCGCGGTCGATGCCCCGCGCGATGAGGCCCGTGACGATGTTCACCCGCGCCGTGTCGAACAGCTCCGACCACCCGCTCGTGATGTGGTGGGCCCTCGGATCGAAGTCGACTTCGCCATCGTTGACCGCGGCGTCGAACACCTGCACCCACACCGCGAGATGGCCGAGTAGCGCGGCCACGTCGAAGTCGGGACATGGCGTACGAAGCGACAACGCATCACCGCTCGCGGCGCGCATCAGATCGCCGCACGAGCACATCATCGAGTCCAGAGTCTTCGCACGGTCGTCCATGGTGTGAAGCTACGCGGTTGGCGGCCCTGCGACAATCGGCGCGGGGTCCCACATGCTGTGTGCTACGAGCTACACGACGAGCAGCGCTCGGACCGCGTCTTCGGCGCCGCGCGTGACGAGCACGATCACTTCATCGTCGACCTGCAACACCGTGTCGCCGCGGGGCACGACAACATGACGGTCGCGGAGCACCGCGACGATGGTGGCATCGCGCGGCACCGCGAGGTCGGCGAGTGAGTGCCCGACCGCTGGCGACTGCGCGACGAGAGTGACCTCAACCAACTGTGCTTCGCCGCGGTTGAGCTGAAGGAGTCGTACGAGCGAGCCGACCGACACGGCTTCTTCGATGAGCGACGTGAGCAGATGCGGCGTCGAGACGGCGATATCGACACCCCACGTCTCGTTGAACAACCACTCGTTGTGCGGATGGTTCACGCGCGCGATCACGCGCGGCACGGCGAACTCTTGCTTTGCGAGCAGGCTCGCCACCAAGTTGTCTTCGTCGTCACCGGTGACGGCAACGAACACGTCGGAATTCGCCAAACCCAACCGGTCGAGGAACGACATCTCGCACACATCACCGATTTCCCATGTGATCTCGGGCTGCACTTCGCGGCGGCGCTCGACAACGGCGCGCACCTGCTCGCCAACGATGACCTCATGGCCTGACGAGTGGAGATTGTTCGCGATGAACGTACCGACCTTGCCTGCGCCGGCGATAGTGACACGCATCAGTGATGTCCTCCGACAGCAGGTTGCCGATCGACTAGCGCGGCAAGGTCATCGAGCGCGTCACGTCGCACGGCGATATAGGCGATGTCGCCCGCCTGGCCGATCAGCGCGGCCGTCGCGAGGCGCGTCGTTGCGTCGCGACGAATGGCGGTAAGCGTGTGCACGCCTTCGCGAGTGAGTTCGACAAGCGACTTTCCGGCCCAGGTGTCGGGCAACGCTCGCTCGACGAGTATGAGGTCACCGGTTCCCGCGGCCCATTCGATGTTCGACAACGTCGGATCGAGACGACGTAACACCTGATCGGTGGTCCACGTAACCGTAGCGACGGTGGGTATGCCGAGGCGCTCGTAGATGACAGCTCGGCGCGGGTCGTAAATACGCGCAACGACGCGCGGTATCTCGTAGACCTCGCGAGCGATGCGAGCCGTGAGGATGTTGGTGTTGTCGCCCGCGGTCACTGCGGCAAGCGCATCGGCCGTTGCAATGCCCGCCTGGGCGAGGTCGTCGCGATCAAAACCCGAACCGGCGAGACATCTGCCGGCAAACCCCTCGGGCAACCGCCGGAACGCTTCAGGGTTCTTGTCGATGATCGTTACGTTGTTGCCGGTTCGTGCGAGGGCCGGTGCCAGTTCGGCTCCGACGCGTCCGCAGCCGACCACGATGATGTTCACGGCTGGCAGTGTTCCGGCGAGGCGTGCCAACGAACAACATTGGCGGCGCTAGAAAGTCGCTAAGAATCGCTCTCCGTTGGCTGCATCGACGCAACGCCGTGGTGGAGTTGCGTACGTGACCGTGCATCAAGAACGCGCCGCCTCCCGTGCGGTAGCTCCACAACCCTTACCGCCTGCGGTGTATCTGCCCGAAGCCCGCAGCTATCGACTCAAGAATCGTTTCCTCGGCAAGCCGTTGCACAACGAGGAGTTGGCCCACGAGCGCCTCGGCAAGCCGACTGCGCTTGCGGTGTTCGCGAGCGACAACTTGTCGTCGTCGGCGTACGCGTCGGAAGAAATCCTCCGTGTGCTCGTCCCCGTCATCGGGGTCGCAGCGTTCACCTTGCTCGTGCCGATCACGGTCGCGATTCTCTGCGTGCTCGGCCTGCTGATCCTGTCGTACCGCCAAACCATCAAGGCATACCCGTCGGCCGGTGGTGCATACATCGTGACGCGCGACAACTTCGGCTTGCTACCCGCGCAGGTGGCCGGCGTCGCATTGCTCACCGACTACATCTTGACCGTGGCGGTATCGGTGGCCGCAGGCACTGCAGCGCTCACGTCGGTCGCGCCTGGTCTAGCCCCATACGCCGTGCCGGTAAGCGTGGGATTCATCTTGCTGATCGCCTACGGCAACCTGCGCGGCGTACGCGAGTCGGGCAAGTTGTTCGGCGTCCCCACCTACCTGTTCATCATCAACATGGGTGCGCTCATCATCATCGGCATCGCTCGCATGAAGTTCGGGCATCTGCCGGTACTGACCGAGTATCCCGCGGGCGCACAGAAGTTTGGCACCAAGGGCGCCGGGATTCTGCTCGGCGCGTCGGCGTGGATCGTGATGCGTGCGTTCGCGTCGGGTGGCGCAGCGGTCACCGGTGTCGAGGCCATCTCGAACGGTGTGCCCGCGTTTCACGTACCCGAGTGGAAGAACGCTCGCGAGACGCTCGTGGTCATGGGCGGATTGCTGGGCGCCATGTTCCTTGGCCTGTCGGTGCTCGCCGCGCACATGCACATCGCACCGTTTGAGGTAGGCACGCCAACGGTGATCTCACAGGTGGGCAAGCACGTCTACGGTTCCAGCGCAGGCGGCAAGTTCATGTACTACTTCCTGCAGGCGAGCACGATGATGATTCTCGTCCTCGCCGCCAACACGAGCTTCGCCGACTTCCCTCGGCTCGCGAGCTTTCACGCCGGCGACAATTTCATGCCGCGCCAGCTCACCAAGCGCGGGCATCGGCTCGTGTTCTCGAACGGCATCATCGCCTTGTCGGCTACGTCGATCTTGTTGGTGGTCGTAACTGGGGCAAAGGTCGATCGCCTCATTCCGCTCTACGCCATTGGCGTGTTCACGTCATTCACGCTGTCGCAGGCGGGCATGGCTCGTCACCACATCCGGCTCAAGGAGCCCGGTTGGCGTATGGGTCTTTTGATCAACGGCGCCGGCGCGGTCGTCTCGTTGATCGTCGACATCGTCATCGGAGCCACCAAATTCGCATCGGGTGCGTGGGTGATCATCCTGTTCGTCCCCATCATGGTGGCGCTACTCATGCGCCTGAACAAGCAGTACGAGCACGAGGCAGTCGTGCTTGCGGCTGATGCGCCAAAGGCGGCGGAAGCGGCAGTGATGCGACGCCACGTGGTGATCGTGTTCGTCGACGCGCTCGATACCGCGGCGGCCCGCGCCATCCAGTACGCCCGCACACTCATGCCCGACGAGCTACGCGCCGTCCACGTCGACCTCGACCCGATCCGCACCGAAGACCTTGCGCACGCATGGCGCGAGCTGGGTTTGGTGCGGCTCACCCTCGACATCGTCGAGTGCCCCGACCGCCGTATCGAACGCGCCGCGGCCGAACAGGTGGCCCAAGAACTCGGCGACGGCGAGACCGAGGTGACCGTGTTGTTGCCCCGCCGCGAGTACACGCGGGCGTGGCATCGCCTCCTCCACGACCACACCGCGTCGTCGATCTCACGCGCGTTGTCGACGCTCCCGCACTGCAATGTGACGATCGTGCCGTATCACCTGGCCGATGCCAACGACGAAGGCGCACGACTCCTACCGCGCAGCACCGTCGCTCGCGCCGATGCCACCACCTCAACCGCCGATGACGGCAACGGCATCGTCGACGACACCGGCGTGGTCGCCATCGCACACCGAGACCGCGTCACGATGACCGGCCGCGTGCGAGCGATGCGCGTGCAACCACGGGCCGGTGTTGCCACACTCGAGTGCACCGTGGTCGGCGACGCGGGGCCGATGACCGTCGTGTTCCTCGGCCGTCGCGAGATCCCCGGGCTGCATGTGGGTCGCCAGGTGATGGTCGAAGGCATCGTCGGTGAGCATCATGGTCGTCTCGCGATGCTGAACCCGCGGTTCGAGTTGCTGGAGGATCCGAATGCGCATGAGAAGCCACCAGCCGGCCACTGACGACGTCGCACGCGATGCGGCACTGCTGACGAGCGCGTTGCTCTCCGCGGTCGCGCTCGCGCTGCCGGCCGCGCTGGTGCCCGTGCGCGAACGCCTGGACAACGCCAACGTGGCACTCGTGCTCATGGGGCTCGTCGTGCTCGCCGGAGTCATCGCCGGGCGCCTGCCCGCGTTGTGCGTTGCCGCCACCGGCGCGTTGTCGTTCAACTTCTTTCAGACCCAACCGTTCGGCACCTTGAAGATGACCAACGGAAACGACGTGATGTTGACCTCACTGCTCGCGCTGTGCGGCATCGCCGTGGGTGAAGTGGCAGCCCAGCGAGCGCGACGCGCGGCCGAGAGCGCGCAGCGTCGCTTCGACCTCGATGCGCTCGAGCGGCTCACCCTCATCGCTACCGACGACCCACTCGCGGTCACCTGGGCACGCACGCGCGCCGAGATCGAACGAGTGCTCGCCGCTCGACAGGTGTGGTTCGAGCCGACCGACGCCGTTACCGCGGGGGCGGCGCTGCCCCGCCTAGATCGCGACGGCGTACACGGCGTGCGGGTACACCGCTGGACCGGTGACGGCTTCGCGCTCCCCGACGAGGGTGTGCAGATCGCGGTCGGCTCCGAGACCACAGGCGGACGCATCGTGGTGCAGACCACATCGCGTCGCGCCGTGCCGTCGGGCGCGTCTACCTACGCCGTTGCGGTGGCCGGGTTGTTGGCGCTCGCCATCGATCGACGACCGGGTGAAGCCCACGTCCTGCTCGATACCTAGGGCCGCGTCGCTCGGCGAGGCCTCCGGGCCACAACCTGCGAGACTCGAGCCTGTCATGGGCAGAGGCATCGTACGCGTCTATCTGGGTGCGGCGCCCGGCGTCGGCACCACGTTCGCCATGCTCTTGGAAGGCCAACGGCGCTCGGCGCGCGGTGGCGACGTCGTCGTAGGCATCGTCAACACCCACGGCCGCAGACGCACCGCCGCACTTGTCGAAAGCTTCGAGGTCATCCCTCTGATCGACGACACGTTGCAGGTCGACGCGATCATCGCCCGGTCACCGCGAGTGGTGCTCGTCGACGATCTTGCCGGACCCGATAGCGCTGGCCGCGACCTCGGCGGTCGGTGGCGTGACGTCGACCAGCTGGCCAACGCCGGGATCGACGTGATCAGCACACTGTGGGTCGGCAATATCGACTCGCAGCGCGACGTCGTCGAGCGCATCACCGGCCGAAATCAACGCGCCTCGGTGCCTGACGCGTTCTTGTCGCAGGTCGATCAGATCGAACTCGTCGACATGACCCCCGAGGCGCTCACCCGCCGCCTGGCGCACGGCAACATCTACAACCCGGACGACATCGACGCTGACATCCTCGATCTGTTTCGACCCGGCACCCTCACGGCTTTGCGTCAGCTGTCGTTGCAGTGGCTCGCAGCGCGAATCGACGAGCCACTGCGCGCCTATCTCGACGCGCACGGCATCGCGGAGCAGTGGGAGACGCGCGAGCGAGTCGTCGTGGCGGTAACCGGCGCGCCCGGCAACGACGCGGCAATACGGCGCGCCGCGCGTCTTGCCCGCCGCAACAACGGCGAGCTCATCGGCGTACATGTCGTCGCGCGCGGCGGCGACAGCGAATCGAAGGACGACGCGCTCGGTAGCCGCCGCGATCTGCTCGTGCGGCTGGGTGGGCGTTATCACGAGGTCGTCGGCGACGACATTGCACGCACGCTGCTGGCGTTCACACAAGCCGAGCGAGCCACGCAACTGGTCATCGGGGCCTCGCGGTATACGCGGCGCAGCGCGTGGCGCTCGGGCTCGGTTGTCAACACGATCACGCGCGAGCTGCGCGACACTGACCTCCACATCATCGCGCCGCCGAACAGCCACGCCGCGCGCGCCTCGCCAATCGCGATCACACGTCGCGTTTCTGCGCGACGCGAGCGCAGCGGATGGCTCCTCGCCGCGCTCGCGTTACCGCTCGTCGTCGCGGCAACCGTCGCGGCAGAGGGCCACGTCTCGCAGACCGGGCCACTTCTCGCACTGCTGTCCATCGTCGCGGTGGCGTCGGCGGTCGGAGGGGCCCGCGTCGGGCTCGCCACCGCGCTCGCTGGCGCGTTGCTCGCGAACTGGTACTTCACGCCGCCGAAGAAGACGCTGCGCGTGGCGCGCGTCGGCGATCTCATCGCGCTCATCGTGTTCGTGGCCGTTGCCGCGCTCATCGCCACGCTCGTGGGCGCGCTCGCACGTCGCACCAACGAGGCCAAGCACGCGCGCGTCGAGGCCGAGGCGCTCGCACGCAGCACTGGCACCTTGCTCGGCGAGCACGACCCGCTCGCGGGTCTGTTGGCGCAAATGCGGTCGACGTTCATGCTCGACGCGGTGGCCGTGCTCGAACCCGACGGCTCCGGGTGGCGCGTCGAGGCGTCGGCCGGCACACCGGTTCCGGTGGGTCCGGGTGATGGCGAGGCCCTTGAGTTGAACGCGTCGGCCCGCCTCGTTCTGGTCGGCCCCACGCTCGGCGTAGAAGACCTTCGCCTGCTACGCGCGCTCACAGGCCAACTCGGGGCCGCGCTCGCGAATCGCGGCCTTCAGCAACAGGCCGCGCAAGCCCAGCTGTTCGCCGAAGCCACCAACCTGCGCACCGCGATGCTGCAATCGGTTTCGCACGACCTACGTACGCCGCTGGCATCGATCAAGGC
>JAYUFA010000051.1:0-7247 GCA_043738925.1 Actinomycetota bacterium | reverse complement strand
CGGATGGCCTCACACATCACGATCTCGGCCGGAGTGGGCCGTGACGGACCGTTGTGGTCGAACACGGCCACCGCGGCGAGAGCCTCGGCGTCCTCTAGACGAGTAGTTCCAAGGGATTCGCGCGTTCCGCGCGATCATCCGCCACGTTGAGCGCGAGAGCGTCCAAGATCAGGGTGTTGTACACGCCAACAGTCTTGGAGGACTGGCATGAACCCTGACCTGGACGCGCTCGCTACCCGACTCTACGTCACTATCGACGATCTGTTGATCGACCACCCCCATTGGGCTCCCGAACGACCCGTCGTCGGGATCGCCCCACAACTGAGCGACGCCGAACTGATCACGCTCGCAGTGATCCAAGCGTTGCTCGGCTTCACGTCCGAAGCCCGGTTCATTCGCCACGCCAACATCCACCTTCGATCGTTGTTCCCGTATCTGCCGCAACGACCCGCATACAACAAACGACTCCGCGCTGCGGGCAACATGATGCAACACATCATCGCTACGCTCGCCCGGGACTGCCCGAGCTACACCGACGATGTCTGGCTCGTCGACTCAACCCCGGTCGAGTGCGGGCGTTCACGCGAGACAGTGAAACGCTCCGACATGGCCGGCCACGCCAGCTACGGCTATTGCGCCAGCCACTCCCGCTGGTTTTGGGGTTTACGACTACACCTCATCGCGACACCCTCCGGGCTCCCCGTCGCGTACGCGCTGACCAGCGCCACCACCAACGAACGCGACACCGCGTTGGCGATGTTCGATCTCGACCCCGCACTCACGGACCGGCCCCGTCAGACGTTGATGGCCGACAAGGGCTACCGCTCCGCGAGCTTCGAAGCCGAACTCAACGCGCACGGCATCACCCTGATCAGACCGTCACTCAAAACTGAACCCGCTCGACCAGGACAACGATTCCTGAAACCGTTCCGCCAAATCATCGAGTCCGTCAACCAAACCTTGAAAGCACAACTCGACCTCGAACGCCACGGAGGACGCAAACCCGCCGGTGTGTGCGCCCGCATCCTGCAACGCCTCCTCGCGCTCACCGCCGCCATCTGGCACAACGAAACCACCAACCAACCCGGCCCCACCCGATCACTCATCGCCTACGACCACTGACCCCTTGGAACTAACCATCTAGGTACCATTGCAAATCTGCAAACGTGGTACGCGGTGCACCGTAAGCCGATCAGGTCGAAGTGTCAATGAATTACATTCGACCGACGGCTTCCTTGGCAAGGGCAACAAGCTGGTCACTGCTTGCGCCAGAGTCCTGATGGGCGAGCAGCGACGTAATCGAGTAGCGCATCGACACCATCTGCCCCCTGTACACAAATTCCAAGCTCAGCAGGTCGGCCGCCTGAAACATGAAAGCCTTCTCGCCAATACCGTCGAGGTGTTTTGCACCCTGGACTGTCTCTTCGCTGTAGTGCGTCGTGTCGTCATACACATCCACCAAGAGCGAGTACGTGACGGCGCCGACCGCGTTCGGGTCGGGGTTCGTGCTCGCTCTCCATCCACAGATCGATGCGGCCCCGACAGCATTCTGGACGGCGACCTGCTGCGCGGACCGGCCGAACAAATTGGTTGCACCGTCCTGGCGCACCAGCACGCACGCAGCGGCAGTGCGGTGTGTCGCCGCCGAAAGCGGAGCCGTCGGCGTCGTATTCCTGACCGTTGTTGTGTTGCCACGGCACGCTGAGAGCGACAGCAATGCCAGAGGAACAGCGATCCAGATCCTCACTCCCGAGCCACCCTTCGATTAGGCCGAACGCGCAGAGTATCCGGGGTACGGCCTCGCGGCAACAGCATCAAATCGAGTCGACGTCAGCGCTGACCGAACAGCGCTCGGATCCAGCGTTACAATGCATCATGCGGGCCGAGTCCCACCAGATTGTGGTCCTTGGTTGGTTCTCGATCGAAAGGAGGGCCTCAATGAACAAAAATGACGGCGGCTCTGCTGCGACCAGTGCGGTATTCGTGGGCACCAATGGCCGACGCGGTCGAGTGGTGTTGTGGTTCGGACGCACGATCGGGTTGCTCTCCATCCTCTATTTGGCAACGTTGGTCCTCGGATTTCTGGGTGTGTCGTGGGTGCCCGCGGCACATCTTCCTCTCGCTGGCTCGATTCTCCCGCCTCCGATGTCGGCGCCCAAGTTGATCGACAACCCCGCAGAGATCCAATTACCAGTCTCATCGACGGTCGTTGGTTCGTCAGCGAACACGAATCCCAACGCACGAATTCCGACCGTGTCCAACCCAGTCAGCAACGAACCTACGCAACCGACGCCGACCGCCACAACGGTTTCGAAACCGCCGGTATCGCGGCCCACTCCAAGCCCAACCACGAGTAGCCTTGCATCTCGGAAACCGGTTCCTTCGACCACCACTTCCGTACCGCACACGCTGCCACTGAAGGCCAATGGTGGAGCAAGCAGCGACACCCGCCCGACTCATCCGTGAGCGGCTCGCCGTCTCGACGTCAGTTTCAAACACGTCGCGAGCCCACAGGACACTGGTGGTTGACGGGTCTGTTGCTGCTGGTTGTGATGATGGCCTTGCTGGCGCACGGATACATTCGTCGCCAGGTTGGTGCCACCGGCACACAATCACGTGACGATTCAGCCAACGCCGGACTTGTGACCTCGGGTGCACTGCTGGATCTCAGCGGTGCGAAACCCACGACCAACCGGACCCCCGATCACACGATTGCGCTCACCTTCGACGACGGACCAGATCGCCGATGGACCCCCGCGATCCTGGCGGTGCTCGCCCGACATCATGTGAGGGCGACGTTCTTCGTGGTCGGGTCGTCGGTGTTGAGCGCCCCGAACGTGACGAGGCAAATCAAACGAGATGGGCATGAGATCGGGGTGCACACTCTCACACATACCGACGTCACGAGTTTGTCGTCGTGGGAGCGGAGTCTGCAACTCTCACTCACCCAGACCGCTGTCGTGGGCGTGCTCGGCATTCGTCCCGTGTTGTTCAGACCGCCGTACTCGTCGACCCCAGCTGATGTCACGGTCAATCAATACGTGGCGTATCGGGCTGTTGCCCAGCAGGGGTATCTGATCGCGTTGAGCGACTTCGATAGTGAGGACTGGCGCCGACCTGGCGTCGCAACGATCATTGCGAACGCGACGCCGCCCCACGGAGTTGGTGGCATCGTGTTGTTCCACGATGGGGGCGGAGACCGATCCCAGTCCGTCACCGCGCTCGATCAGTACATCACGAACCTCACCGCACAGGGATACCGGTTTGTCACCGTCTCCGAAATCGGTGGACTATCGACCGACTCGGTCCAACCGTCAGCCGGAACCGTGCAACGCCTGCAGGGTTTCAGTCTGCGCGCCGGGCTGGCGGTTGGTACTGGGCTCGCCACGATCGCCGTCGTGCTCCTTCCCCTGCTCGGTGTACTCGCCCTGCTCCGCACGGTCGTTCTATTGGGGCTGGCGCGCGCACATACCCGCCAGCCCGAACGTGACCGCAACGACCCCACGTTTGTTCCCTCGGTCACGATCATCGTGCCTGCATACAACGAAGCGGCTGGTATCGCCGCGGCGGTGACATCCCTCGCGCTCGGCGATTACCCGGACCTGCGCGTCATCGTGATCGACGACGGCTCCACCGACGACACCGCAGCGATCGCCGCCGCACTCGGTCTCGCGAACGTCACTGTTATCAGTCAACCCAACCTCGGCAAGGCCGCCGCACTCAACACCGGGATCGACCTTGCCGAGAGCGACATCATCGTCACTGTCGATGGTGACACCGTCTTCGAGCCCGATACCGTTCGGTGGCTCGTTCAACCCTTCGCTGATCCAGATGTGGGCGCCGTATCCGGCAACACCAAGGTCGCCAACCGTCGCGGGATCCTCGGTCGCTGGCAACACATCGAGTATGTGATGGGGTTCAATCTCGACCGACGCATGTACGAACTCGGCCGGTGCATGCCCACGGTGCCCGGTGCCATCGGGGCATTCCGCAGCCATGTGCTCGCTGAAGTCGGCGGGCTCAGCAACGACACCCTCGCCGAGGACACCGACCTCACCATGGCGATCAGCAGAGCAGGCTGGAAGGTGGTCTACGAAGAACGCGCGCGAGCATGGACGGAAGCCCCGGCAACGCTTCGGCAACTGTGGAAGCAGCGGTACCGATGGTCCTACGGCACGATGCAGGCAATGTGGAAACACCGCGGCAGCATCCGACCCCGCGAACGCTCCCAACTTGGACGACGCGCACTTCCGTATATGCTCGTGTTCCAGATCATCTTCCCGCTGATCGCACCGCTGGTGGACATTTTTGCTGTCTACGGGATTCTGTTCTTGAACCGCACTCCGGTCATAGCGTTCTGGCTCGCGTTCACGCTCCTTCAAGTCGTCGTCGCCGTTTACGCGTTCCGGCTTGACAACGAGAAGCTGGGGCCGTTGTGGTCCATGCCCCTTCAGCAGCTTGTGTACCGCCAAATGATGTACCTCGTCGTTATTCACTCGGTCGTTACGGCCCTCATCGGCGCGCCACTGCGTTGGCACAAACTCAACCGCACCGGGGATTTCTCTGCGGCCCCATCCACCTGACGTCGCAGCGTCAAGCCTCGGTACCTGTCAAGCCTCGGCGCCTGTCAAGCCCCGGTACCTGCTTGATGCTCTTGAGCTGGTGTTTCCGGGGCGAAGTTGCGCTGTACAGGCCCAAGACGGCCCCCAGGAGCGCTACTTCGCGAACGTCCCACCGCGTCCCACGGGTCATCCACAAAATTAGCGCCCCCGGCAGGATTCGAACCTGCGACCATCGGATTAGAAGTCCGGTGCTCTGTCCAGCTGAGCTACAGGGGCATCACGACACACGAGTCTCGCAGCAGTACCGATGAAACCATCCGCACGGTGCCGCTCGACCAGAATCGGCGGCAGCGACTACTCGCCCTGCGCCGAAAGGGTGCGTCTCAAGAAGTCGAGCGAGGTGATCACACTCATCTGACGCATTTGCTCGCGCTGGCCGGGGAGCCGAGCGATGGTGGTGTGCACGTCGTCACCGATGGCGATGCCGATACACAACGTGCCCACGGGCATGCCGTCTTGCTCGGTCGGTCCGGCAACGCCAGTGAGCGCGAGGCCGACATCGGCTCCCAGCGCGCGCCGGGCACCTGCAGCCATCGCAGCGGCAGCAGCTTCGCTGACCACCGGGCCTTCGGGGACACCGAGCAGATCGAACTTCACACCGCTGGCGTACGACACGATGCCGCCGCGGAACACATCGCTCGCCCCGGCAATGCCCGTGATGCGGGCGCCGACCAAACCGCCGGTGACCGATTCGGCAAGGCCGAGTGTGAGCCCGCGCTCGCGCAGCATCTGCAGCACCACCGATTCCATCGTGTCGTCGTCGAAACCGAAGACCTGCGAGCCGACTACGTCGATCACCCGCTGCGCCCAAACGTCGAGCAGTGCACTCGCAGCCTCGGCGGTGGGTGCCTTCGCGGTGAGGCGCACCTTGATACCCTCCCACCCGCTTGCGAGGAAGGCGAGTGTCGGGTTCCCGACACTTTCGAGTTCATGAATGATCGGATCGAGTCGCTCGTTGAGTCCGCTCTCGCTCTCGCCCCACGTACGCAGGGTGCGGCTGGCGATGACCGCCGGCTCGCCACCGCGGCGACGCAGGTCGGGCAGGATCGACCGCTCCATCATCTCCTTCATCTCGTGCGGCACACCGGGCACGGCGTACAGCACCTTGTCGACTCCGTCGACTCGCATCGGGCAGATCAGCCCCGGTGCCGTACCGCGGGTCTGGACGATGACCTCGGCACCATCGGGCACCATCGCCTGACGCAGGTTGTTGTCGGCCATGTGCCGGCCACGTGCCGAGAACATCGTGCGGATGCGTTCGGCGATGTCGTCGTGCATCTGTAGCGAGACACCCATCACGGCTGCAATGGCGTCGCGGGTGAGGTCGTCGTGCGTTGGCCCCAGCCCGCCGCACACGATGACGGCATCGGCATCGGCAAGTGCACGTCGGAACGCGTCGGTAACTCGGCCGAGGTTGTCGCCCACCTTCACCTGCAGCAGAGAATCGAACCCGTGAGCCGCGAGCTGCTCGCCGATCCACGACGAGTTCGTGTCCACGATCTGACCAAGCAACAACTCTGTGCCGACGGCAACGACATCAACGCGCATGCGAAAGCCGAGCGTCGAGGGTGTGCCGTCGCGCCCGCCACATGTACTGGAAGAAGCTGATCATGGTGAGCGCTACGGCGAGCCACAGCGTGCCGTTCCACAGCCACTTCGCATCAACGGCCGTGAGCGGCGCAATGGCGAACGCGACCGCGAACTGCTGCGCAATGGTCTTCCACTTGGCGATCTTGCTGGCCGGCACACTCACACCACGGGTACCCACGAACACGCGATACAGGCTCATCGTGAGCTCTCGGGCAAAGATGATGGCCACGGGCAACCACCAGAACACGTGCCGATCGATGAGGGTAATCATCGCGACGAGCACCAGGAACTTGTCGGCCAGCGGATCGAGGAACGCGCCGAAGTTGGTACTGCCGTGGCGACGCGCCAGGTAACCGTCAATGCCGTCACTTGCGCAGAGGATGAACCACGTGACGAACGCGATCCAGCTGCCACCGGCGTGGTTGGGAATGACGATGAACATGATCGGCGACACGAACATGCGACCAACCGTGACGAGGTTCGCCCACGTGGCGATGGATGTGGGATCGACGGGCATCAGTTCGTGTCCCCCGCATCATCGGCCGCACCGAAAGCGACCAGATCGGGACCGAGCGCATTGACGATCTGCACGGCGTGAAACTCTCCCACAGTGAGCTCGTCGGACACGTGAATGACGCCGTCGATCTCGGGGGCCTCATGATGGCTGCGAGCCACGCCGGACTCGTCGACCAACACGCGTAGCGATTCGCCAATGAGCGCGTCGCGGCGCGCGGCCGTGATCGCATCCTGCATCTCGCGTAACTCTGCAAGCCGCTCGTTCATCAGGCTGCGTTCAACAGCACCGTCGAGACCCATTGCGTAGGTTCCCTCTTCGGGGCTGTAGGCGAAGAAGCCGCACCAGTCGAGCTGCGCCTGCTCGACGAAGTCGAGCAACTGATCGTGGTCGTCTTCGGTCTCGCCGGGATAGCCGACGATGAAGTTGCTGCGAAACGCGGCCATCGGCTCACGATCGCGGATGTCATTGATGCGCTTCAGGAATCGGTCGCCATCGCCCCATCGGCGCATGCGCCGCAA
>JAYUFA010000050.1:0-2767 GCA_043738925.1 Actinomycetota bacterium | reverse complement strand
CATCTACAACGCGGCGGGTCAGGTGCACGTGCTCGCCGACGTGTGCGGCTGGTTCCCACCCGACGCGGGCTATCACCCGATGGTGCCGACGCGCATCGTCGACACGCGCATCGGAACCGGGGCGCGCGGTCGACTTCGCGCCAACGCCACGATCGACCTCGACACCCTGTGCCGTGGCTCGGTACCCGTCAACGCATCAGCGGTCGTGCTCAACGTGACGGTCGCCGAACCGACGCTGGCCGGCTACCTCACCGTGTGGCCCTCGGGCCAACCGCGACCCAACGCGTCGAACGTCAACTTCGCCGCCGGGCAGGTCGTACCGAACCTCGTGATCGTACGGGTGGGCGTCGAAGGGATGATCTCCGTCTACAACGAGGTCGGAACGCCGCATGTGATCGCGGACGTCATGGGTTGGTTCGAGTAGGCGGGTCGATCACTCGCAGAAGCGTTCGTACCACTCGCCAATACGCCTGCAGCGCGCGACTCAGCACGCGCGCGCCGGGTGGCATCGCGAAGTTGGACGGATCGAGCGCGGGCGTCAGCCACGAGGCCATCTCCGGAGTGCTGACCACCGCGGAACCCAAGACCTCGTGACGACGCCTGGCGATGATTCGCCGATTCGTGAAGCACCAACGCCACCCGCGCGTGAGCTCGGCGAACCAACCTTCCTTCACCGCGAGCGCCACGATCGCTACTTCGAACGCCGCGAGCACCGGTGCCGCGAGCAGCAAGAGAGCGAGCGGGTAGCTCGTCGCGAGGAACATCATTCGATTCCGCTCGATGTAGTAGTACTTCGTCGAGTTCCTCGAGAACTCGTACACGTGGTCGACCCGCGATTGCGGCTCGAGCACCGACCGCAATCCGCGCAGGCGCATGCGCCAGCCGAGCTCGAGGTCGTCGTGGTAGATGAAGTACTCGTCGCTGAAGCCGTGCAGGTCCTCGAAGAGCGTGCGTCGCATCAGCGTCGCGGCCCCGCATGCGTAGGTCACGTCGCGGCTCTGTGGTTCCGATGCGACCTCTGAGCCGAAGCGGTCCATCCATGCGCTCCCCGTGATGTGGATCACGCAGCCGGCAGCGTTGACCGAGTCGGGTCTGTCGGCCAGGCAGAGGAGCGCCTGCACCGATCCGACGCCGGGCTCCTCGATGCGGCGCAGCAACGGCGCAAGCCAGCCGGGCCGCGGGATCGCATCGGGGTTGAGGAGGAACACGAACTCGCCCACGGACTCGCGCGCGGCGAGATTGCAGCCGGCGCCGAAGCCGATGTTGCCATCGGCCGGGGTGATCACGCGCGCCCCGATGCGCTCGACCTCGTCGATCTCGGGCCCTCGCGCACCGTTGTTCACCACGACGAGATCGATGTCGTAGTCGGTCGTGGTGGCCCGCGCGGCGTGGACGCAATCGACGAGCACGGGCCCGGCGTTGTACGCGACGATCAGGATCGCAACGGAGGGTCGCGTGCTGGCCGCGCGGGCGGAGGAAGCCTCACGTAGGTCGAGCGTGATCCCGTCGGCGCTGTCGCGACGCAGCGACGGCGCGCGGGTGACGACCTCGAGCGCCATCACTTCGTACCGCTCGTCGAGGCGGCCGTGTCGGTGCCGGCGACGTTCGCCGGTCGGGAAGGAGCGTGCGTCTTGACCGACAGGAAGCTGAGGAAGAACGACGCGAACACGCCCATGCTGCCGAGCACCATGAGCGTCAGCGCGAAGACGGCTTGCCGCACCGCGCTCAGCGCACCGAGGTTGTTCGCGATCCAGTCGTAGAGCACCCACGCATCGAACGCGATGCCGGTGACGATGAACAGCACGCTGGCGAGCAGGCCACGCTCGAGCTGGAAGTCCTCGTTGGCCCATCGTGAAAGACCGCTCGGAGGTTCAAGCCCGATGCTTGCGGCGAAAGCCCGACAGAAGATGCCGAACATCCCGGCCAATGCGCCGAGCAGCGTGAGCATTGCGAACAAGACGCTGAAGTGCACTTCGAGTGCATGGCCCGCGATGTTCACCGTGGTCGTCAGCAGCACCGACTGGCCGACCATACCGAGAGCGATCAAGGCGGCACCAGGAATGATGAACAGCCATTGGGGGCAGAGCAACAGCATGAAGCGAAGGTGGCGCCAACCGTCGCGCAACGACTTGAGCTTCGATTCGCCGGAGCGCTTGCCGTAGTCGATCGGCACCTCCGCCACGCTGAGCTTGCAACGCGCCGCCTTGATCACGATCTCCGACGCGAACTCCATGCCTTCGCACCGAAGTTCCATCCGGTCGAACGCGTCGCGCGTGAATGCACGCATGCCGCTGTGTGCGTCGCTCGACTTGAGTCCGAAGAAGCGGTTGAGCACGCCTGTGAGCACCGGGTTGCCGATGTACTTGTGCGTCCATGGCATCGCGCCCTCGGCCATGGTGCCGGCGAACCGCGAACCGAGGCAGTAGTCGTAGCCGTCCTGCAGCTTGGCGACGAGCTCGTCGAGTCGGCGGAAGTCGTAGGTGGCATCGGAGTCACCCATCACGATGTAGCGGCCGCGTGCCTCGCTGAAACCTTTGAGATACGCGTTTCCGTAGCCGCGACTCGGTTGGTGCACCACGCGAGCCCCTGCCTCGGTCGCGATGCGAACGCTGTCGTCGGTGGAGCCGTTGTCGCTGATGATCACCTCACCACGAAGTCCGGTTCTGCGGATCCCTTCGAGCGCCCATGTAACGCAAAGGCCGACGCTCTCGGCTTCGTTGAGGCACGGCATCACCACGCTGATGTCCACGTGGTCGGCAGGTGTCTC
>JAYUFA010000049.1:0-2767 GCA_043738925.1 Actinomycetota bacterium | reverse complement strand
AGATTGAGAACGAGCTCAGGCCGCGCGACCACCGCCTCGCTGGCGAGAGCGCTCGAGCTGGCCGAAGAGCCGCTGGCCTAACGTGTAGGTGCTTACCGCTGCAGTCAACGTGAGCCCGACACGGAACGACGTGCGCGATGCATCGCTGCCGGATTGATACGCGTGCAAGAACGCGAGTGCGATACCGACGACGGAACCGAGGTGCGCGATGCGCCACCAACGGCGGTTCCCGAGCCGGCGCGGCCACGTCGTGAACACCGCGAGGGCGAACAGGTACGCGGCGAGCACGCCCCAGCCAATTGCCCACGCGTCAGGCGAAGCCGAGCCGGGAACGAAGATCTGGACCAGCCCGATTCCCGTATCGCTGTCAAGCCAACTCGTCACGATGTGCGCGCCCACGAACACGAGCGCGAGACCACCCAACCAGTTGTGCAAATCGAGCCACCACGCGGGACGAAGCTTGTTCCCCGTCGCTCGCGCCGAGAACAGAAATCCCCACACCAGCGCCGCCGCCGACAGCAACGTCGCCACAATCCCCGTAGAGCGCGTCAGGTACCACATCGTCTGCGTCATAGCACCGGACCGTACCCGGCCCGAACGCGACGCGGGAACCAGCCGGGCGCTGCCCTCGTGTTCGCTATCGGCGCACGTCCTTCGTTGCCATCGCCCAGATGAGGTCGTACCAACGCGTGACCGCGTCGGCCAACGCCGCGGCGCCGGGCTCGGCAAGTGGGTTGGCCGCCCGATTGAGCCAATGAAGGCCGCCGGCGCGACCTCGCTCGACAAGTTCATCGTCAGGTGAGTCAGGATCGATGCCCAATCGCGCGTACATGTTCGAACTCGTCGCTATGCGCCGGAGTTCCTCGGTGTCACCATGCTCGCTGACCGCGATCCATTGCGCGAGCGAATCGGATCTCGCAACTTCACAGCCCGAGCGATAGCGCAAGGCAACCTCTCGAAGATGCCGAGCCCGCGCTTGGTCAACGGTTCGCAATGCCTCGGCAAGGGTGTCGACATCGCGCAGCACTCGCCGCTCACGAGCGGCTGGCCAATCGACGAAGAGACGGCCGCGAAGCTCCTCGATCAAGGCGCTCGCGCCGATGTCGTCGAGCACCCGAGAACGCAGCTCGCGAGCGTCGACAGGCGCCGCGTTGGACGCGATCGCGACGCGAAGGATGTGCAGCCCCAAACGGCGGAACAGCTGTTCGCGGACCTCGCTCGCTCGCCCGGTCGCGGTACGCAAAAACAGTTCGGCGCTGGCCAGGTCGTCCAACAGAAGCTCGCGACTACCGGTAGCGGTCAAGGCCATCAGCGATCGCACGTCGGTCTGATCAATGGCCTGCGCTCGATGCCAAAGGTCAAGAGCGACTGGTATGTACCTTGCGCATATCCTGGTCAACGGCCACGACGACTCCTGCTGGAAGCGGCGTGGCAACGCCGCAGCGTCAGGTCGCCACGCGTCCGAGGCATCGATCGGGCCGACGTCCACGACCGCCACGCATGCGCCAGGATCTGGTCCGACAAGTGCGCGCAGGCCGTCGAGGGCCTCGGCATCGCCCTGCGAGAAGGGCGGAACGACAGCCACATACAAATCGGCGTCGTCAAGAGGCCACGCTCCGGCATGGATGTCGGAGCCGACGAGCGCACTCGCCAAAAGCTCCGCCAGCAGAGCAGTCGTCCGCGGTTCACCGGCGATCGAGACACGCGGGCGATCCGCGACGGTGCTCGGCTCGTGCCACGACCCCATGTCGTCGAGATCGTGCACCTCGGCTGTCACCTCGCGAACCAGTGCCACGAGATTGCCTTCTCGCCACTGACGAGGACCGTTCACCACGGCTCACCGAAGGCCGAACTGGCCAGAGAGGCTTCGATTGCTTCAAGTTCGCCAAGGAGTTCGAACGTTTGCTCCTGGCGCTGATCGGCGGGCAACGCAACGAGCTCGCGGGCAAGAATCACCGCATCGTCAACCGCCAAGCGAAGCTCGCCACTGACGCCATCGACGCGTGCGCTGACGAACTCGTCGAGTGTCGACGACCATTGCGCGAAAATGAAGCCCCACGAGTCGTGATTCGGTGCGCCCAGGCGTGAGAAGCATCGCTCCTCCTGCTCCGCGACGCAGCGCAATGCTTGCGCCTCGATCTCGGCGCGGTCGATCATCGTTCGCGGAAGCGGTGCCGCATCGAGCGCAACGCGAAGCTCACCGAGCTCGATACCCACCGTTCGGAGTCCTCGCAGCACGACCAGTTCCGCTCCGGGACGAAGCGATCGGTTCGGTTGACCCGTCAGCGTGTCGGGCGCGGCCAGTTGTGCCGCACCGCGGACCAGCGAGCGCAACCCGCTGACGACCTCAAGTTCGTGGTGCATCAGCTCTTCGTGGATGGCATCGAACACAGCGGCAACGCGCGAAAGCATTTCGGTGACCACTTGGCTCGTGGCAGCGCCGCGACGGATGAGCACGGCAGCCACACGTTCGCGCACGGTCGCCGCGAGCCGGTCGAGTGCGACGTGTCGCGCGTCGGTGTAGTCACGAAGATGGACACGCACATAGTCGTCGATTCGTGTCGAAAGCCGAGCAGCCGCGTCGTCGGTGGCCGCCTCTTGCAGCAGTTCGAGCGCCCAACGTCGCCGCAAGTGCAGCAGGCCAAGCGCGTCGTCCACGGCTTGCGCTCTCGCAATCGACGCGCGTTCGAATTCGGAGACCATCGACGCCTCGCTGCGGTGTTGCATCTGCTCGGCGACCAACCGATCGGAAGCCGAACCCGTCATC
>JAYUFA010000048.1:0-2777 GCA_043738925.1 Actinomycetota bacterium | reverse complement strand
GCACCATCTCTCGGCTCAACGCGTTGCGCTGCAACGGTCGATCAATGTGGATACGAAGCGCGCCGCCGTCGCGCTGGATGCGGACACCATCGGACTCGCTCAATGCGACATCTCCCGCTCGAGTGCGTTCGCCATGATCTCCTCGTGGTGTTTGCGCTCACCGAAGCTGTGGTCGAGCACCCAGGCGCGCTTGAGGAGGTAGTGAGGGATCATCTCCCAGGTGAAGCCCATGCCGCCATGGGTCTGGATACACGTGCGCGAGTTGCGGATGGCGGCGTCGGTACTGAGGAGCTTGGCCGCCGACGCAGCGCGGTCTGCGTCGCCCACGTCGGGGTCATCGAGCATCGCCGCCGCGGCGTACGTTGCGCTGCGGGCGAGCGACGCACGCACGTACGAGTCGGCGAGGAGATGCTTGATTGCTTGGAACGAACCGATGGGGCGGCCGAACTGCGTGCGCTGTTGCGCATAATCGACGCCGGAGCGCGTGGCACGGTCGGCGATGCCGACGAGTAGAGCGGCGGTGAGCACGGTGCCGACGACTCTGAGCTGGGCCGTGGTCGCGGCATCGAGCACGATGCGGCCGCGTGGAATGCCGAGCGCCAACGCGACCGGGGTGAGGGGGTCGGTTGGTTCGACGGCTTCGAGCGATGCGATGTCTTCGGGTGCTACGAGATGGAGACCATCGACGCGCATCACGAGCAGTGCGTCGAGATCACGGGCGTATTCGACAAGCACCGATTCGTCGCTGACCGCCGTTGCGTCGAGGCCGCCGATGACGCGCGAGCCGTCGCCGAGTTCGGGCACGTACCGCGCAGCGAGGGCCGACCACACGAGCGGGCCCGGTACGAGATACGCGCCGAGCACCTCGAAGACCACTGACGCATCGACGACGCCGAGTCCGAGCCCGCCCTGTTCGGTACTGCTCGCCACTCGGAAGACGTCGAGCGCGGCGAGTCGCTGCCAGCCATCACCGCGAAGCGGATCGCGGTCGAGTTCGCCGAGGGTTGCCAGCGTGTACTGCGTTTCGCAGAAGCTGCGAATCGCCGCCTGGAGTTCGAGCTGCTCGTCCGTGAGCCGAAACTCCATGCTCAGACCGTTTCACCGAAGAAGAAGCGTCGTGCGTTGTGCGATAGGTAGTTGTCGATCACCTCGGGCGCCAGGTCGAGCGCCTTGGCCTCGGGGATGCAGCGCGTCATCGACAGCACCGGATGGTCAGAGGCGTAGATCACCTTGTCGGGTCCGCGTGTACGCATGAAATGAAGCAGGCTTTCGGGGAGTCGTTTCGGCGACCATGCGGAGGTCATCAGGTGCAGGTTCCGGTACTTGATCATCAGGCGGACAGCAGTGTCCCACCACGGGTCGGCACCGTGCATCATGCACAGCTTGAGCTCGGGGAAACGCATGCACACGCGGTCGAGATGGATCGGGTTCTGCGCCTCGGCGGGCAGTGGTGGCCCGGGGATACCGGCATTGAGGCACAGTGCGAGATCGAGTTCGCAGCACTTTGTATAGAGCGGGTAGTACACGGCGTCGCCGGGCGGATAGTTGCCATCGCCCCAGAAGCTCGGACCGATCACCGTATAGGCGATCGGCAGGTTCGCGACCGCTGACGTGAGCCGCTTCAGGTTGGCCATGGGATGCAGAAGATCGTGGCCGCCGATGGCGAGCGCGAAGCGTTCGGGCCGTGCTTCCGCGTAACGAATCGCCCGCTGATCGGGCTCGGTGAGGTTGGCCATGAGGATCGCCCGCTCGACGCCGACAGCGTCCATGTCGTCGATCAAGGCCTCGAGTTCGACGGTCTGAAACATCTTCTCGGCCTTGAAGTAGTCCTCTTTGACGCGCACCATCCACGCGGGCGGCGCCTGGTCGCCGAGATGCACGTTGACCAAGCAGTCGATTGCCCCATTGCTCGTGCTCACCGGTCTCCAATCGATGGGTGTACTGGTAGACGTTCCCATAAACCTATAGATGTTTTCGCTGATAATATCGCGGCGCCGTCGGCTACGCGGGGAGAGGGGGACCAGCATGGCGAGCGCGATCGAAGGGCTTTCGGTGCCCGGTGGACCGTTCGAGATCGTCGACGAACTCGTGCTCGGCGAGCGTATGGCGGTCTTCGCGAACCGTCCCCGATGCGCCCGCGATCTGCTCGTCGCATCGGCGGCGTTCGGTGAGGTCGAATACCTTGTCCACGGAGCACAGCGGCTCACGTTTCAGGCGCACCTTGATGCCGTCGCCGCGGTCGCGGTCGTGCTGCGAGACGAGTACGGCATCGCGAAGGGGGACCGCGTGGCGATCCTGGCGCCGAACTCGGCCGAGTGGGTCGTCGCGTTCTGGGCCACGATCAGCCTCGGTGCGATCGCGGCGTCGATGAACGCGTGGTGGGCCCCACCCGAGGTGGCCCATGCCATCCGAACGTGCGAGCCAAAGGTCGTCATCGCCGACGCGTCGCGTCGCGCGATCGTTTGCGACGTCGCGCCCTCAATCCGACTGATTGCGATCGAACACGACATCGCCGCCTTCATCGCCAGCGCCAGCGGTGCGGCGCTGTCTGACGAGCCGATTGACGAGGACGACCCGGCGGTGATCCTCTACACGAGCGGCACCACCGGCCGATCGAAGGGTGCGGTTGCCTCGCACCGTGCGCTTTGCGGGACGGTTTCGCTCGCCCGGTATGCGGGTGCCATCGCGCTAGCCGCGGCAACCACGCCGATCGGCGCAATCGCGCCGCCGGTCGCCTTGATCACCGTTCCGCTGTTTCATGCGTCCGGTCTCTATGG
>JAYUFA010000047.1:0-2781 GCA_043738925.1 Actinomycetota bacterium | reverse complement strand
CCCCACGCTGACGACGCACGCCACTTTGCCGTTCTCGCCACCGCATGCTGCCGCCGCGAACACCAGACCCGCCGACACCGCAACGAGCAATCTCATGCATTTCACCGCTACTCGCCCAAAGCAATCATGTCCAGAGCCGAACGGCCCATCATCTTGTGTTCCAGTCTCGATCGCGGTCCCTGGCTAGTCCATTCGTAAGGCGTGATGCGCCCCGGGTGTGGTGGAGGCTTCGTCTTTCCGAAAGGATGAAGTCATGGGTAGTGGCAGGAGGCCGTATCCGCCGGAGGTCAAGGAGCGTGCTGTGCGGCTCGTGTATGAGTGGCGTGCAGCACGCGAGCAGGACTACGGCGGGTTCTACGAGGTTGGTGAGCAGCTCGGCATTCATGCCGAGTCGATTCGTAACTGGATGCGTCAAGGCGAGATCGATGGCGGCAAGCGCGACGGGGTGACGACCAGTGAGCGGTCGCGTCTGGTTGAGCTCGAGCGTGAGAACCGCGAGTTGCGTCGGGCGAATGAGATCTTGAAATCAGCGGCGGCTTTCTTCGCGCGGGAGCTCGACCCGCAACCGCGGAGATAGTCGCTTACATCGACGGGCACCGTGAGGTGTTCGGGGTCGAGCCGATCTGCACCGTGTTGGAGGTCGCCCCATCCACCTACTACGCCGCCAAGATTCGCAAACCATCCCGACGACGGCTACGCGACGGCGAGCTCGTCGTTGAGATCCGTCGCGTGTTCGACGCCAACTATCAGGTGTATGGGGCTCGCAAGGTGTGGCGGCAATTGAACCGCGAAGGGATCAACGTGGCGCGTTGCACCGTGGAGCGGTTGATGGCCCGTCACGGGATCGCCGGCCGGGTCCGTGGCCGCAAGAAACGCACGACAATCCCGGGCGATGTCGCTGCCAGGCCGGGCGACCTGGTCGAGCGCCGGTTCGAGGCGACGGCACCGAACCAGTTGTGGATCGCCGACATCACCTATGTGGCGACGTGGGCCGGGTTCGCCTACACCGCGTTCGTCACCGACGTGTTCTCACGCCGGATCCTCGGATGGCGAACCTCGACCACATTGCGCGCCGAACTCACTCTGGACGCGTTGGAGATGGCGTTGTGGACCCGAGCCAACGACGACTTGTCTCGCCTTGTGCATCACTCCGATCGCGGTGTGCAAGGCGGAATCAACCGGTCGTCGCAACACCTCAATAGTGGAGGTGTCCGAGATGGCGACAATGAAGCAGCGACAGCGCGAGGTTCAGCTCTATCGGCGGCAGGTGCCGTCGCCGGGTCGGCCGACGGTGGCGTGGCGCGAGGATCGGGTCAAGTTCTGGGCGGCGATCGCTCGCGGGGTAAAGACAGAGGACGCTGCGGGCGAGGCGGGTGTGTCATCACCGGTGGCGTTCCGCTGGTTCCGCCACGCTGGTGGGGTGAACCCATGTCTGCCGCCGACGGTGTCGGGTCGTCATCTGTCCTTTCCTGAGCGCGAGGAGATCGCACTCTTCCGAGCGCAAGGTTTTGGTGTGCGGGAGATCGCTCGCCGCACGGGCCGGAATCCGTCGACGATCTCGCGTGAGTTGCGCCGCAACGCGTCGACACGGACGTGGCGGCTCGACTACAAGGCATCGACGGCGCAGTGGCACGCCGAGCGTCGTGCCCGCCGTCCGAAGCCGGCGAAGCTCGTCGAGAACGAGCAGCTCCGTTCCTATGTGCAGGAGCGGCTGTCGGGTGTTGTGCGGACCGATGATGGTCGAGTGGTCGGCCCACCGGGCCCGAAATGGAACGGCAAGAACAAACCCCACCGTGGCGATCGGCGGTGGGTGCAGGGCTGGAGCCCTGAACAGATCTCGCGCCGTCTTCGGGTCGATTTCCCCGATGATGAGTCCATGCGGATCAGCCACGAAGCGATCTACCAGGCCCTCTACGTGCAAGGCCGGGGCGCGCTCCAACGCGAGCTCGTCGCCTGTCTACGCACCGGACGCGCGCTGCGCGTGCCACGCTCGCGGACCCGTCAGACGACATGGGGACACGTGACGCCAGAGGTGCTGATCAGCGAACGCCCTGCCGAGGCAGAGGACCGCGCTGTTCCGGGGCATTGGGAAGGCGACCTCGTGATCGGCCTCGAGCGCTCAGCAATCGGGACCGTGGTCGAACGCACGACGAGGTTCACGATGCTCATTCACCTTCCCCGTGAAGATGGCTACGGCGTCATCCCGCGCACCAAGAACGGGCCGGCTCTCGCCGGCTATGGCGCCGTCACGATGAAGAACGCCCTCGCAGGCGCGATGACGACGCTGCCCGCCCAGCTGCGCCGATCCTTGACCTGGGATCGCGGAAAGGAACTCTCTGCGCACGCAGCGTTCAAGGTCGAGACCGGTATCCCGGTCTTCTTCGCCGACCCTCGCAGCCCTTGGCAACGCGGCACAAACGAGAACACCAACGGCCTGCTCCGCCAATACTTCCCCAAAGGCACAGACCTGTCGCGCTGGACGGCCGACGAGATCGAAGCCGTCGCCGCGGCTCTCAACAACCGGCCCCGGAAGACGCTCGGCTGGAAGACCCCCGCCGAGGCCTTCAACGAGTACCTACACTCCATCCAGCAAGGCAGTGTTGCGACGATCGATTGAACCTGGTCAATACACCTCCAACGAGTTCGTGATGGCCGCCGGACACGCTCGACTGCAGCTGTCGTTCGGATCAACCGGTGAGTGCTTCGACAACGCCGCGATGGAAACCTTCTGGGCGAGGTTGAAAACCGAGATCGCCTGGATCCGCGGCAGCACCCACTTCG
>JAYUFA010000046.1:0-19252 GCA_043738925.1 Actinomycetota bacterium | reverse complement strand
ATCAAGTCACCGAACGAGTCTCCGCCGGTTGTGACGATGGGCAAGCCCACCCACAAGTAGTCGAGGATGCGCGTGCGGAAACTGAATGCCGTCTCGATGTGGTCGTAATGCGTTGACACACCAAGGTCGGCTTCGAGCAAGTAGTTCTGGCGATCGTCGTAGGCGACCCACGTTTCGTTGAAGAACACGTGCGTGCCGTTGATTCCCAGCTCGTTCGCGAGGCGTCGAGCATCGACCACCATGCGCATCTCGGGCACGTTCGGATTGGGGTGCTGCACACCCAGAAAGAACAACCGCACGTTCGGGCGTCGCACCCGCAACTTGTCGACGGCGCGAATCAGCGTGAGCGGATCAAACCAGTTGTAGATGCCACCGCCCCACAGAATCACTTCGTCGTCGACATCGATGCCGGGCACCACGCCCTTGATGGCATCGCGGGTCTTGCGCGGTACGTCGTCGGACACCCCGAACGGGGCAAGCGCGATGAGTCGATCGAGACTCGGGCTGTCGTCGTAGTTCGCGGGGTTGATGCGACCAACAGCCGACATCTGACCGAGCCAGAAGTCTCGCTGCTTGTCGCTTGCGCACAGGAAATAGTCGCCGCGCGTGAGTTGCTGGTTGAGGACGTGTACCGAGCCTTCGACGGTCTTGCGTCGTTCCTCTTCGCCGAGGTCTCGTGCTTGTTCGAGTTGTTCGAGATGGAACGGGTCGTAGATGTCGACCACGATGATCTTCTTTGACGCGGCGACGACCGGGTACTCGTGCATGATGTAGCCCTGGAAAACGATGATGTCGCACCAGGCTTCCAGTTCGGCCATGCGCTCGGGATTCACCACGCCGGTCGCGAAACCGGGGTGAGTGAGTTCGCAGTTCACCGTGGAGAACAGTTGCACGTCATGCTCGCCGTGCAATGCGAGCGCTATCTGCCAGGCGCGAATCGCCGGACCCGCCATACGCGGCGTGAGGCTGTCCCCGGTGACAACCAGAATCTTGCGCCGCGCCGCGAATGAGCGGTCGATCTGCAGAGCATTCACGACATCATTGAACCCCGTCACGAACGATGGGTCGGCGATGTTCGGGTGCATCGGTAGCCGGAACAGGCGCATGATCTCGTGATCGGTGCGGGTGCGCCGCGCTTGCAGATCGCGTCTGGTTCGATCGAGCGACGCCATGTTCTCGACCAGGGCATCAATGGCAAACATCGAAGCCACTGTCTGCTTGTGCAACCACAGGTGGTCGTCACCCTCGCCGTCGACGCCGCGTTCGATGTCAATGGCGTGCGCGTCGGCGCCACCGAGCGCGACACCGCGGCGAACCGACAGCGCCATCGACGCGGCCAACATGCGTGCCATGTTCGCGTCGTCGTAGTTCTTGTAGATGGTGAACAGCGCATTGCGTTCGAGCAAGTAGTGCTCACGCCAGTTGGCGTAGCGCGACATCGACGCGTGATGGCGGTGATACACCAACGAGGCGGGTACGTACCGCACCCGCCAGCCGAGCATCCAGAGCCGCCACCCGAAGTCGACATCCTCGAAGAACATGAAGTAGCGCTCGTCGAAGCCGCCGGCTGAGATGAACACCGCGCTCGGCACGACCATGGCCGCACCCGACGCGAACAACAGGTCGTGCGCGGTGTCGTACTGCGCATCGTCGGGTGCGCCGACGTGCAGCTTGAACCCGTGGCCATAGAACCCGAGCGCGGCGTCGACGAAGTCGATCGCGTCGCCATCCCAGGTGAGGACCTTGCTCGCGACGCAGCCGATGTCGCTGTTCGCGCGCAGCTCGTCGATCGCTGCGATGAGCCAATTCGGGTCGGGTCGCGCGTCGTTGTTGAGGAACGCGATGTAGTCACCGCGCGCCACTGCCGCACCGGCGTTGCAACCGCCCGCAAAGCCCGTGTTGCGCGTCAACTCGAGCAAGGTCACATCGGGATGTGCGGCGCGAATGCGCTCGGCGCTCCCGTCACCGGAGTTGTTCTCGACCACGACGATCTCGAGCTTGGCTCGCGGCCAGTCAAGGTCGCGTAGACCGTCGAGGCAGGTGATCGTGTCGTCGGCACCCTTGTAGTTGACGATGACCACCGAGACGATGCCCGCGGTGATATCGAAAACAGTGTTGGGGCTCACGGCTTGACCCAGAGTTGGGGCGGCAAAGCAGCGCCATGAAATTCGCCGTCGAGCGAGACGACCCCATCGACATCGGGTGGAAATCCGGCTCCAACGTCGAATCGCGTAAAGCGGTGTCGCGAGTCGTGCGGGTGCAGCATCTCGTAGTCGAACAGCGTGACACTGAGGTCGTAGTGACCGGGCACGAGGAGGAGCTTGGAGATGCGATATTCGATCGCACCGTGGCCCTCGATCATGTCGGGAACACGATCATGGTAACGCGTGTTGCCCGCGGCGACGGTGGCGCCGTTGGGTGTGTGGAACTCGATCTTGAACACCGGCCGCTTGATCGGATAATCGCAGTCGTAATGGACGCGAAACACCGCGCCTTGGCCGACCTCGAGGCGCTCTACCGGCTGGAACCCGGCGTTGAGCACCTCGACCGACATGATGCGCGCACCGCCCTCGCCCCAGCGTGTGCCGTGCTCGCCGTCGCGCCGAAGGTTCGACTCGACACCGCTCACGTACTCGTGGATGACCTCGTCGGGTGTGCCGATCGCCGTCAGCTTGCCGTGGTCGAGCAAGGCAACCCGGTCGCACAGATCGCGCACCATGCCAAGTGAGTGCGACACGATGACAATGGTCTTGCCCGAATCCTTGAGGTCGAGGAACTTCTCGGCGCACTTGCGTTGGAAGGCTTCGTCGCCAACCGTGAGCACCTCGTCGATGAGCAGCAGATCGGGATCGACGTTGATGGCCACCGAGAAGCCGAGCTTGACGTACATCCCCGACGAATAGTTCTTCACCGGCGTGTCAATGCGATCCTCTTGGCCGCTGTCGGCAAACGCGAACGCCACGATCTCGTCGTAGCGGCGATCGATCTCCTTCTTCGAAAGTCCGAGAATCGATCCGTTGAGATAAACGTTGTCGCGGCCCGACAGCTCGGGATGAAAACCCGCACCCAGTTCGAGCAGCGCCGAGACCTTGCCATGGGTGGTCACGGTTCCATGGTCGGGTCGCAAGATGCGCGTGAGCAGTTTCAGCATCGTCGACTTGCCCGAACCGTTGTGACCGATGATGCCGAAGGTAGTGCCCTTCGGTACTTCGAACGACACGTTCTCCAGTGCTTGCAGCTCAGTGTACTTCGCGCGCCCGCGCCGCATGACCATGGACTTCAGGCTTTGGTTGCGTTCGTGATAGAGCCGGAAGCGCTTCGACACGTCGTCAACGATGATCGCCGGTTCAGCCATCAGAGTTCCTCCGCCAGGCCGCCGTCGAATCGGTTGAACACCCAGAGGCCGAGAACGAGGGTGGCGATCGGCACGATCACGAGATAGGCGAAGTTCGACAACGTCGGCCAACGAAGGTCGTACATGACTCGATGAAACGCTTCGATGAACTGCACTGTTGGGTTCGCCGTGTAAAGACGGCGCAGGATGGCATGGCCTGCGGTCGCGTCATACGCGAGTTTGACGTTGTAGACGATCGGCGTCAGATAGAACAGCACCTGAAGCAGAATGGATCCGACAAGGTATTGCACGTCGCGGAAATACACGTTGGCCACCGACACCAACAACCCAATACCGGTGACGAAGATCATCTCGAGTACCACCAACAACAGCATCACCGGTATCCAGGGCAGCACGTTGTTGCCCAGCAGCAGCAGAATCACCGAGGCCACGCCGAGCTCGATCAGAAAGCTTGCCGCGCCCGAAGCCACCGTGGCCAGTACAAGGTTTTCGCGCGGGAAGTACACCTTCTTGATGAGCCCTGCGTTGCCGACGAGCGCACCCATGGCGTTGATGGTGCTCGCGTTGAAGAAGTTCCACGCGGTCAGGCCGACGAAGAGGTAGATCGAGAAGTTCTTCAGTCCGCTCGGGTGACCCACCGGGCCTTGGGCCTTGAAGAAGTACTTGAACACGACCGTGTAGATCGCCACCGTCGCAAGCGGGTTGAGCATCGACCATGCCCACCCGAGCACCGACCGCTTGTAGCGACTGCGCAGCTCGCGCAGCGTGAGGTTGACGATCAGCTCACGCGTGGCGCTGATTTCGGAAAGCTTCGACACGGAACGACACACTCCAGGGACCGCACGAGGCTAGCGCCTGGCCAACCTCGCACCCCACCACCTTGTTCGCACAGGGGATGCGACGGGTGGACCGAATCGCGCGGTCGACGCGCCTAGATTCGTGGCCATGATGCGGACGCGTGGCCTCTCGACGCGTTGGTGGATCGGCCCGATAGCGGTGCTTGCACTCGGCGTCGGCACCGTGGGCGTTGGGTTGGATCCCGCCGCAGCCGCAACCGCCGCACCGACATCCTCCCCTGCGATCGTCGCACCCGTGACGTCCATGGTCGTGCACACCGACAACATCGAGCTCGGTGTCACCGACGACAATGTGCAGCAGTTCACCCAGGCCAACCTCGATCCGTTCGTGGCGATCGGGTTCAGTTGGGAAGGTCCGCCGGGTGTCGAAGCGAGCGTGGTGTTGACCTACGCGAGCGGTGCGACCACCGAGCCCATCGACCTCGACCAGGACGCCGCCCACGGCGAGGACAACCGCCGGGGCACGCGGCGCGTGACCGAACCCATCACGCTCGACCAGCCCGCGGTCGCCTTCACGCTCACGGTGCCGGCCGGTCTGGGGGCCGTGCGAGCACATCTGGTGCGCGCCGACGACCGCGGCACCGCAGAGGCCTCCGCGGCAGTGATCACCCCCCAAGCCGGCGCTGACGGCATACCCGGCCCCGAGGGCATTCGTTCGCGCGACAGTTGGGGCGCGCGCCCCCGCAAGACCACCGATGGCTGCGCGCCGGGCGGTCAACCGGAAGGCCTCGGTTGCGTGGCGAAGAACGGTGTGGTCAATGCGGTGGTGCATCACACCGTGAACGCCAACGACTACAGCGCGGCGGCGGTGCCCGCGATGTTGCGGTCGATCCAGGCGTTCCACCAGGACGCCGACGGCTTCGACGACATCGGTTACAACTTCATCGTCGACCGCTTCGGCACGATTTGGGAAGGCCGCGCCGGCGGCACCGACCGACCTGTCGTCGGCGGCCACACGCTCGGGTTCAACACCGGCGCGGTCGGCGTCGCGTTGCTCGGTACGTTCGACAACGCGCCACCCTCGGACGCCGCGCTCGAAGCGCTCGCGCAGGTCATCGCGTGGAAGTTCGCGCAGCGCAACGTCGATCCCCTCGGCCAGGTCACCGTCATCAGCAACGGTGGTGACATCCATCCCGAAGGTGAATCCGTCACACTCAACACGATCGACGGTCACCGCTCGATTGGCGCAACAGCGTGTCCGGGTGCGCAACTGTTCGCGCGGCTCGGCGATATTCGCCAACGCGTCGCGGCGTTGATCCCGCTGTATACCGGCGAGGTAACCGGCCTCGATCGCACCAGCGGCAAGCTGCACCTCTCGGGGTTTGCGTTGCGCCGCGACACCACCACTCCGGTGGCGGTCACCGTGAGCGTCGATGGCATTCCGGCAGCGCAAACCGTGGCGAACATCGCCCGTAGCGACGTGGCATCGCGCTTCGCCACCATCGGTGCCAACCACGGCTTCGACGTGACCGTTCCCGTTGCGCTGACCGCGAAACGTGCATGTGTCACCGAGAACCTCACCGGCACATTGATTGGTTGTCGCGACGCGAACCCGGTCACACCACCGTTCGGTGATTTCGGGTTCACGACGTCGATGACCCCGCCCCACATCGGCCTGTCGGGTTGGGCCATCGATCCTGACTCGTCTGAGCCCACAGTCGTGCACGCCTACGTCGATGGCGTTGCAACACAGATCTGGGCCGACAAATTGCGTCCGGACGTGGCGAGTGCCTTCCCTGGCTACGGCGCAAACCGGGGGTTCTCCGCGGACATCCTTGCGACGCAAGGCGCGCATCAAGTGTGCGTGTACGCGATCAACATTCCGGCGGGCGATCACCCGTTGTTGAGTTGCCGCGAGGCCATCGTCGGGCAGGTGAACCGCAGCGCGCCAATCGGTGCTCTCGACGCGGTGACCGCCGGCGGCGCCTCGGTACTCGTATCGGGTTGGGCGCTCGATCGCGACACCACCGAGCCCATCAACGTGCATGTGTACGTCGACAACGCGGCCACGCCAATCGTTGCGTCGAATCCTCGCGCTGACGTTGTGGCCGCGTTCCCCGGAGTCAACCTGCGCAGCGGGTTCAGCGCGCGCATCGCGGCGTCGCCAGGGGTGCACATGGTCTGTGTGTACGCCATCGACGCCAACCTCATCGGGCCGCACACGCTGCTGGGCTGTCGCGCGGTGAACGTGCTCACGCCCAATGCGGCTCCGCCGTCGGGAGCGCTCGACGCCGCGTTCGCCACGAACGCTTCGATCTCGGTCGCCGGATGGGCCATCGACCCCGACACGACCGACGCCATAGCGGTACACGTGTACATCGATGCCACCGGTACCGCAGCAATGGCGAGCGCGGTGCGAGACGATCTCACACGAGCGTTTCCACAATATGGCGGCGCCCATGGGTTCAGCATCACGTTGAAAGCGTCTCGTGGTACGCATCAGGTGTGCGTGTACGCCATCAACAATCTCCCGGCCGGCGCGAACACGCTGCTCGGTTGTCGCGTGCTCAACGTGACGTGAGTCGTGACCTGAACGGCGTCATACGCCGGTAAGGAAAAACTGCGCCGGTATCTCGTCAGCACTGAGCTTGCGGATGTTTTCGGGTGTGTACATCGAACCGTTGGAGTAACTGTCCTCCCCGACGAGCTTGCCGGCCGCGTCATAAGGCCACAGCAGCAACAACCGCATGCGAAGCGCGTACACGGCGTCGGGGTCATCGATCGGCGCGCCGCGCGACACCAGCACACGGCCTGGAAAGACCTGATCGAACCAACCTTCGGTGACGATGCAGTCGTCGTCGACCACGATGCGCTCGATGCGGTAGTCGCATACGTGGCGGTTCTCTCGATACAGGTTCTCATAATGCGCAGTGACCGCGGCGAGCCCCTTTGGGCCACTACCGAAACCAGCACCGTCGATCCAGAACCGATAGTCGGGATCAGCACTCAGCGTGCTGAGCAGCAACGGGAAATCCTTGTTGCACTCCGCATACAAATGGTCGCGAAGCACACCGAGGAGCTGACGATGTCGTGGATTCGACGTTCGCTCGAGTCGCTGATCGACGGCGCGATAGCCCGACGTCGGCTCAATGGTCCTCGCATCGTTCACCATGGTGCCCCCCGGAAGCAGATGCGACGACGGTAGCATCGGGCGTCACTTGCAGTGCGGGCGGACCCACTCGGGAGTGTCAAACGCGTGATCCCCACACGATTCGCCGCGGTCCGGGCGACGTTGCTCACCACACGAGCTGCGCTGCTCGTCACGATGCTGCTGGCCACGGGCCTGGTGGTCACCCACGAGTCCCTTTCACCGACCGAAGTCGCAGCGGAAACCACGTTCACCTTCGACGGCGGCGGATGGGGCCACGGCGTTGGCATGAGCCAGTACGGCGCGAAAGGGCGCGCAGACGCCGGACAAAACGCCGCGACGATCATTGCCGCGTACTACACAGGAACCCAGCTCACGACGATCACCCAGCCGAACGTACGCGTGCACCTCGCGGACACGGCGACCACAACGATCCTGTTCAGTACCGCCACCACCATCACCGGCAACGGCGGCCCGCTCGCGTCGGTCGTGTCCGGCGAGACCGTCGAGTTCACTGCCGTTGGGTCGGCGTATCAACTCCAGATCATCTCGCCTACGCCCAAAGCCATCGTCGCGGTCGCCGCGAACGACGTCGTCGTCGCGCCCCTCAGCGGTAACCCGGCACGGCTCTCCGCGACCGGGAACCGCTACAACAACGGTCGGCTCGTGATCCGTCTGGCATCGGCGGGCACGCTGCAAGTGGTGAACGACGCGCTCACGATGCAGCAGTACGTCAACGGCTTGGGCGAGGTGCCATCGTCGTGGCCGATCGAGGCGCTGAAAGCGCAAGCACTAGCGGCACGCACGTACGCGTACAACCGGCTGCTGACGCCGCGTGCGAGCACGTATGACATCTTGTCGACAACCTCTGACCAGGTGTACGTCGGCTACGAGAAAGAGGTCGGTCCTTCGGGCAACCGTTGGGTCGACGCGGTGACCGCCACCGATCAGCAGATCATCACCTACAACGGCGCGCCGATCGATGCGCTCTACGGCTCAAGTAACGGCGGCTACAGCGAAGACTCCGAGTACGCGTTCGTCGCCACACTTCCGTACCTGCGGGCCAACCCTGACCCATTCGACAATGCCGCGGGCAATCCGAACTTCCGCTGGTCGCGCAGTTACACCGGCGCCGAACTTGGCCAATACGTATTGGCGTATCGCGGCGTGAACATCGGACCCGTTTCGTCCTATCAAGTGAGCGGTAAGACGAGCCGCGTCGGTCGCATCGACCGTGCAAGCGTCAAGCTCGTCGGCACCTCAGGCTCGGTCACAATCACCGGCTCGCAACTGCGCGACATGATCAATCAGAACGCACCGGCGAATCGACAGTTGCTCTCGACGCTGCTGTTCTTCCGACCGATCGGCTCATTCGACGGTGTTTCGATCGCGCCAGGCATCGTGCGCGTCAACGGATGGGCACTCTTCCAGGGCAGCACCACACCGGCCTTCGCGCACGTGTACGTGAACGACGTGTTCGCCGGGTCGATCGAAGCCACTGGCGCGCGTCCCGACGTCGCGGCAGCGGTCCCCGGCGCGGCGGCGAACGTCGGTTTCTCGGTGCCGGTCGCCGTTGATCGTGCAGTCAACACGGTCTGCGCGTACGCGGTCACACCCTCCGGGACCAACTCGGCGTTGCTCGGATGCCGCGCGGTCACCGTCGACACGCAGCCGTTCGGCGCGTTCGACTTCGCGGTCGCCGCACCAGGCGCGGTTCACGTAGGCGGATGGGCGGCTGACCCGAACAGCGCCGGACCCACCGACGTTCACATCTACATCAACGGCAAGATCGCGGGCTCCGTGCATGCCGCGAATGCGCGCAACGACGTCGCCGCAGTGTTCCCCGGCTATGGCGCGGCTCACGGCTTCGACGCCACGTTCGCGGTGGACCAGCCCATCAACACGGTCTGCGCCTACGCCATCAATGTCGGTCCTGGTGAGCATCAATTGCTCGGCTGTCGAGGTGTAGTCAACAGCGTTCAGCCCTTCGGCGTGATCGACGCCGCGGTAGGCACACCCGACGGCGTGCGCATCAGCGGCTGGGCCATCGACCCCGACAGCGTTGAGCCCATAGCGGTACACGTATACGTCGACAACAAGGGCACGGCGATCAACGCAAACGACGGGAGGCCCGACGTCGCGGCCGTGTTCACCGGCTACGGCCCGAGCCACGGCTACAGCAGCCTGATCCCCACATCGCCCGGAACGCACACCGCGTGTGCATTCGCGATCAACGTGCGTGCCGGCGACAATCAACTCATCGGCTGCCGCAACGTGTTTGTGCCCGCCGATCCGTTCGGCGCGGTGGATGTCGTCAAGGCGGCCGCCGACGGTATCCACGTGAGCGGCTGGGCCATCGACCCGAATACGAGCGACCCCATCGACGTGCACATCTACGTCGCGAACTCGGGCACAGCGGTGCGTGCCGACCACACGCGCAGCGATGTCGGCGCGGTGTTCCCGGCATCAGGAGCGCAGCACGGCTACGACGCGGTGCTGGCCGGTCACGCGGGTCAAACGGTCTGTGCCTACGCGATCAACACCGGGCCGGGCGCAACCCAGACGCTCGGTTGCCGCACCGCCTGAAGCCTCAGCCCGAAGGTCAGCTCGGTTTCGCGACCGCGACGAAGCCGTACGCGAACAACGACCGCCTCATGTTGCCGACGCGGTGAGCAAGACGGCAAAGTCGCTCGCCGTGCACCCCGGGCACGGGGATGGATCCACGTAGATCGACCACGCTGAACCCTGAATCGCGCAGCATCTCGCGGAGGCTCCGCTCCGTGTAGAAGCGCAGATGCGTTCGGTCGAGGATGCCACGATCGGTGTACCGGAAGCGCCCGGTGAGGATCTGTAGACGCACGGCCCAGTTCGCGAAATTCGGGATGCTCACGATGAGCACACCATTGTCGTGCATCGCGGTACGCAGCCGCCGCAGCACGGCGACCGGGTCGCCGATGTGCTCGAGCGTATCGCCGAACAGCACCACGTCGTAGGGGCCGGCCACACGCGCGGGGTCGATCTCCTGCAGATCACCCACCCACACGTTGCGGCATACCTCGCGCGCGCTCGCAGCCACAGCCTCGTCGAGCTCGAAGCCGTCAACGACGAGGCCGGCCGCGGTGAGGACACGCGCGAAGTAGCCCGACGACACGCCACCTTCGAACACCAACGCGCCCGGTGAAGAGTTCGCAAGTACCGCAGCGGCGAGCAGGTGATGGCTCCGGTATGGCGTCACCTGGAGATGGACGTAGCCGGTCGAGTCGGCGCTCGTTGCACCCTGCAACAGCACCTGTGCTTGATCGAACGCGTCACGTTCGATCATTCGGCCGTGCCGGTGTCCAACCGATTGCGAAGAAACGTGATCTCCTCAGCGAGGATCTCCGAGCGCTCGGTGAGCTTCGACACGTGCATCGACAGGTTCATGCAGACGAACAGCAGGAACAAGATTGCACCGGTGAAGATCACCGTCGGGCCGTACTGGACACCGATCTCCTTCGCCAGATCGTCGATCAGTGGCCGCGCGATCGACAGGGCGATACCGAGGATGCCGACCCCGATCCACAAGAGCGCGAAGTTCTCGGCCAACTTGCGACGACGCACGAACTCGAGCACGACCAATACGTTCACCAAAGCGATCGTCGATACGAAGACCACCAACTTCAGCGTCATTGCACACCTCGCTGTAGACGTGGGCGGCGCACTCGGTGCAACAGCACGACCAAGACGACCCGCACCAAATGGAACGCGCTGCGCCACCGGCCCGCCGAGGGTAGGCCACCGAGGCGCTCATTCATGGCAACGGGCACCTCGACAACGCGCAGGTCGTGATCGGCCGCGATGAGGAGCGCTTCCACGGTGTCACTCAAGTACGCCGTCGGGTAGGTCAACGCGAACACGCTGATCGCGTTCGGCCCGAACGCGCGGAAGCCGCTCGTCGTGTCGGTGATGCGCGTGTGCAAGCGCCGTGAAACGGCCCGCGACAACACGCGCATCGTGACCCGTCGAGCCATCGACACGTCGTAGCCGGCCGCCCCTCGTTTGTAGCCCAGGGAAAATCGAGACCCGACCACCACATCCGCAGTGCCGTCGCGCACCTGGGTCAGAAGCATCACTGCTTCGCTTGGCGGGTGCTGGCCGTCTGCGTCGATCTGAAGCACCTGGTCGTAGCCCCGCTGCGCCGCGTAACGCAGGCCTGTGCGAATCGCTCCGCCGACCCCGAGGTTGAACGGATGGCTCAGCACGGCCGCACCTGCTTCGCGAGCCAACCTCGCAGTCGCGTCCGTGGAGCCGTCGTCGACCACGACAACATCGGCGCGCAGATTCGCGATCACGTCCTCGATGACGCGACCGATCGTGTCGGCCTCGTTCAAAGCCGGAATGACAACGAGCAAGCCGGGCAGCTGATCCTCCGCCGTGTGGAACCGAGGACATTAGTCGACGGTCGCGAGGGCGACCCAGCAACACCGGTACGCTGCGGGCCGCATGAGCAGGCCGACTGTCACCGTTGTCACTGTTGCCTACGGTGCCGAACCCTGGCTCGAGCAATCGGTGCACGCGTGTCTTGCATCGATCGACGTCACGGTCGATCTTGTGCTGGTCGACAACGGCTGCACCGACGGCGCTGTCGATCGCCTTCGTGCGCATGCCGCTGTCACGGTCGTCAACGACGGCACGAACGTCGGGTTCGCCGAAGGTTGCAACGTCGGCGCACGCGCGGCCTTCGGTGACCTGATCGCGCTCGTCAACCCCGATGCGATTGTTGCCCCCGACGCGCTCGCCAAACTGGCTCGTGTCGCCACGCGCGACGGTGTTGGCATCGCCACCGCAAGCGTGCGCCTCGCCGATCGGCCGCACCTGCTGAACGCGGCCGGCCTCTCCCTGCATTTTCTCGGCGTCAGCTGGGCCGGCTCGTTCGAAGAACCGGTTACCTCGCACCAAGTCGAGTGCGAGGTGGCCGGCGGCAGCGGCGCCGGGATGATGGTCCGTCGCTCACTGTGGAACGACCTCGACGGCTTGTGCGCCGAGTTCTTTGCCTACTACGAGGATTGCGACTTCGCTATTCGGCTGCGCCAACGCGGGTGGCATGTGATGTACGTACCCGATGCAGTCATATTGCACCGATACGAGTTCGGCCGGAACGACAACAAGTTCTTCCTGGTCGAGCGCAACCGTGTCGTGATGGTGTTGTCCTTGTGGAGCACACGATCGCTTGTCCTTCTCGCCCCGACGCTCCTTGCGTTCGAGGGCGCGGTGCTCCTGCTCGCGATGCGCCAAGGCTGGTGGCGCGCGAAGGTCCGGTCGTGGTGGTGGATTCTGCGTCACGCGCGCTGGATACGCCTACGGCGCGCCGCTGCGCAAGCCACGCGCACCGTCTCGGACCGCGCTCTGGTGCCCGTCATCGAGGACACGCTCGACCCCGGCAACTTCGCGCTACCCGTCGCGCTCGCGCCCCTACAAGCCCCACTGCGCCTGTGGTGGCGCGCCGTCCGCACGCTTCTTTGAACCCGCCCACGCCGAGCGTGCAAAATCGTTCAAAGAAGGCGCGTGACGAGTTCGGCGAGGGGCTCGCGGTAGTCGCGCAGCAACGCGATACCCGAGAGGCGCAGCGCGGCATTGTCGAGCATCGAGTTGGCAGGGCGCTGAGCAGGCCGCGGAGGATCGAGCTGCGCAGTCGTGATCGGTGACACGCGGTCCGGGTCGAGCCCGGCCGCGGTCATGACCGCTCGCGCAAACACGAACCACGACACCGCACCCTGATTGGTCACGTGGAACAACCCTGGTCGCCGGTCGATCACCAAGCGGCGGATCATCAGCGCGAGGTCCGAGGTGAACGTCGGGTACCCGAACTGATCGTTGACGAACGCCAGCGTCGGCTGTTGCGCGGCAATCCGCAAGATGGTCTTCACCATGTTCGCGCCACCAAAACCGCACACCCACGACGTGCGCACGATGGTGGCGTCGGCATCGAGTTCGCGCTCGCCGGCCAACTTCGACGCGCCGTACACCGAGCGTGGCGCAGGCACGTCCCACTCGTGATACGGCGACGACTTCGTTCCGTCGAAGACGTAGTCGGTCGACACGTGGCACACGTGCGCGCCCACGCGACGCGCACCTTCGGCGACGTGGCGAACAGCGAGCGCGTTCGCGGCATACGCGCGATCGGGATCGCTCTCACAAGCATCCACCGCGGTCCAGGCCGCGCAATGCACGATGGCCTGCGGGCGCAACGTCGTGATCGCGCCGAGCACCTGGTCGCGATCGGTCACGTCGAGTTCGCCATGGCCGAGCGCGACGACCTCGTGACCGGCAAATACCGCCGCGACGTCTTGACCGAGCTGCCCACCTGCACCAGTGATCAGGAGGTGCATGGCTACTTCCCGAGCTTGGCGACGGCGGCGCGTTCCTTCAGCGGTTCCCACCACCAACGATGGTCGCGATACCAGGCCACGGTGGCGGCGAGCGCCTCACCGAGTTCGCGTGCTGGCTCCCAGCCGAGGGCCTTCACCTTCGCAATGTCGACGGAGTAACGCCGATCGTGACCGAGACGATCTTCGACGTAGTCGATAGATGATTCATCGCGTCCGCACAACGCCAGGAGGCGGTCGGTCAACTCGCGGTTGGTCACCTCATTGCCCGCGCCGATGTTGTACACCTCCCCGGTAATGCCCTTGCGCAACACGAGATCGACCGCGGCACAGTTGTCCTCCACGAAGCACCAATCACGCACGTTCAGCCCATCGCCGTACAACGGCACCTGGTGGCCATCGAGCAGGTTGGTCACGAAGAGCGGGATGACCTTTTCGGGGAACTGGTACGGCCCGAAGTTGTTCGACGAGCGCGTGACCACCACGGGCAGACCGTAGGTCTCGTGATACGCGACGGCAATCATGTCGCTGCCGGCTTTCGACGCCGAGTACGGCGATCGTGCGGCAAGTGGATCGGACTCGCGGAAGCTGCCCTCGTCGATCGACCCGTACACCTCATCGGTCGAGATATGCAGGAATCGCTGCACATCCGCTCGGCGCGCTTCGTCACACATGACGTTCGTGCCGAGACAATTCGTGCGGACGAACTCGTCGGGATTCACGATCGATCGATCGACGTGACTCTCCGCCGCGAAGTGCACGACGGCGTCGTGACCCGCGATCGCCGCCCGCACCGCGCCGCGATCGCAGATATCGCCGCGCACGAATCGCAGACGAGCGTTCCCCTCGAGATCCTTGAGGTTGTCGAGGTTTCCCGCGTAGGTGAGCGCGTCGAACACGGTGATCTCGTCGTCGCCCGTGGCGAGAACGTGGTGCACGTAGTTCGCACCGATGAACCCGGCCGCGCCGGTGACAAACAATCGCATGATGGTTGGCTCCGGTCAGGTTCGCAGGGCGGCGTGGGGCCGCCATTGAGGCTCAATCGCGAGACGCCGCGGGTTCTGTTGATCACGACCCGACAACACGGGCGCAACAACACCCCAGTCGGCGCCGATCGCCGGATCGTCCCATGCCACACCGAGCTCGTCGGCCGGGTTGTAGTAACCATCGACCAGGTACGTGATGGTCATGTCGCTCAGCGCGGCGAAACCGTGGGCAACACCGGGGGGTATGTAGATCCCTCGATGATCGTGCGAATCGTCGGCACGGCGGCCGATGTCGATCACCTGCGTGGCGCCGTCGGTCGATGAGCCCTCGCGCAGATCGTGCAGCACCACGCGACACGAGCCGAACGGCACGTACCAATAGTCGGATTGGTGCAAGTGATAGTGCAGGCCCACGATGGCGCCTGCCTGACGGTCCCCGCGATTCGATTGAATCATCTCGCGAGCGCCAGGGATCCACGCGCGCCGGTAGGTCTCGACGAAGAACCCGCGCGCATCACCGTGCATGACCGGCTCGACGATGTAGACGCCCGCGATCAACTCGGACGCGATGACGTTGGCCATAACGCTCTCCTACTCGAGCTCGATGCGCGAATGATCGCCCAGCATGAGCCGCGTCGCACGCGGGCGGCTCTCGGAGTGCGTGACCTCGACGTCGCGACCCACCAGCGAATCGGTGATGCGATCGATGCCGACGAGGCGGCTGCGTTCGAGCACGACCGAGTGATCGAGCTCGCTGTCGATGATGACGCAATCGGCCGCGATCGAGCTGTACGGACCGACGTAGCTGTTGACAAGCCGGGTGCCTGCACCGATGACGGCCGGGCCGCGCACGCGCGAGTTGACCAGCGTCGCGCCCGGCTCGATCACCACGCGACCCTCGACCACCGAGGTCGCGTCGACGATGCCTTCGTTCTTGGGGGCGAGCGTGTCGAGCACCAACCGATTGCACTCGAGCAACGGATCCTTCTTGCCCGTGTCGATCCACCAACCGACGAGCACCTCGTGGCGCACGCGGTAGCCCTCGTCGATGAGCCACTGGATGGCGTCGGTGATCTCGAGCTCGCCGCGGGGCGACGGCTTGATGGAGCGCACCGCGAGATTGATGGTCTTGTCGAACAGGTACACGCCGACGAGCGCGAGATCGGACGGCGGTACCTCGGGCTTCTCGACCAGCTTGACGACCTCGCCGTTGGCGTCGATCTCGGCGACACCGAACGCGGTGGGGTTCGGTACGTGGGCGAGCAGGATCTGCGCGACCGGTGGGCGGTGCGCCTCGGCGAGCTGCAACGTGTTGGTGCTGCGCGCCCGATCGGCTTCGAACTCCTCGACGAACTCGGTGAGGCCTTGTTCGAGCATGTTGTCGCCCAGGTACATGACGAAGTCGTCGTCGCCGAGGAAGTCGGACGCGATCAGCACGCAGTGCGCGAGACCGAGCGGCGCGTCCTGGGCGATGTAGGTGACGTGCACGCCGAAGCGGCTGCCGTCGCCGACCGCGGCGATGATCTCGTCGCGGGTGTCACCGACGATGATGGCGATGTCACGGATGCCCGCGGTGGCCATGTCCTCGATGCCGTAGAACAGAATGGGCTTGTTCGCGATGGGAACGAGCTGCTTGGCACTCGTGTGTGTGATCGGCCGCAAGCGCGTGCCCGCGCCGCCGGAGAGTATGAGGCCCTTCATCGGCGCAGGACGCTAGCCGACGCGGCCCGACGGACCACTGCCGTGAGTCTCGATCTCCGTGCGTCCATCAGGGGTGCACCGGGCGTTCAGTGGGCGGCAATCGGGCCGGTGGTCCGCTGATCCTCGTCGAGCTCGGCGGCGCGGAGCATGCGCACGAAGTATGCGCCCAGCACGGCGGCCGACACGAAGGACGCGAACATCGCCGCGAGCTCGACCCGCAACAGCAGGTCGTTGCCTAGCGCGGCCACCACGACGAACGTCACCATGCCGGCGAGCCAGCCGAGCGCCACGGCGTTCTGGCCCTTCAACGCGATCATGGCCTGGGCGAACGACATGGCCACGATGATGAACCCGGTGCCCAGCGCCAGCAACCCGACATCGATGTGGCCGAGCTCGACCTTGAACGCCTTGCGCAACACGAACGGACCAATCGCGTAGCCCACCACGGTGCCCGCGACTCCGATGGCCACCACCGCGACCAGCAGCTGTTCGAACGAGCGTCGGAACTCGTGGAACCGACGGGCGCTGACCAACGACGAGAGCCGGGGCAACAGGGCGGCCTGGACCGCCTGGAACAAGAACAACGGGATGCGGGCCACGATCACGCCGTTGAACAAGCTCTTGACCTCGCCCTCCTGGCCGTCGACCGCGAGCAGCTTCGCCCCGATCATGGCCGCGTTGATGAGGCTCATCGACAGCACCGACCCGGCGAGTAGCGCGCCGAGCGACGGGGTCAGCTCGCTCCACGGTGCGGCCGGACCGGGTTCTTGGGCGACCCGCCAGGCCCGCTTGCTGACCGCGGCCACCGCGAAGAACGGCGCGAGCCCGATCGCCAAGCCGTACCCGCCCGCCGCGCGGTAGCCGGCGAGAGCCAGCACGATCGCCATCACCATACGGGCGACTGCCTCGCCGCCGATATACACCGCATAGGGGCCGAACTGTCCGCTGCCCGACAGCGTGCCGCGCGCGAGGTGGCCCATCGCGTAGCCGACGACGCCCATGCACAGCGCGACGAACAACGTCCAGTGATCGTCGAAGAGGTGGTCGGTGATGAGCCACGAGAACGCGGCGAGCAGCGCGAGCACGATGGCAGTGAGCCCGGCACCCAACAGCGCTGCTCGGCGGATGAGCGGCCCGGCACCGGTGTTTCGCGTGCGCCGTGCCGCGATCGCGCGGCTGACCTCTTGCTCGAGCGGCATGAAGAAGCCGGGGCCGATGGTGAACATCACGCCCCACGTCGCGGCGAGCGTTGCCGCGGTGTCCTCGCCGAGCAGGCGAGCCGTGAGCACCTGGTACGCGTACGCGGCGAGGCCGGCGACCGCAAGACCGACACCGACTGCGACCGTGCCGCTCGGCAGCGGCCCCGAACGCCGCGACGAAGGACCAGACGAATTCAGGGCGCGCACTCCTCGCGAGACAACCCCCTCACCCTACTGCCGGCTATCTCGGTGCAGAAGCCGCGACGGAACCCGAGTGGCCACCGCCACTCACGAACCGCTGATGCGGGGCTCGGAACCCTCCGGTTGGCGAACGAAGCACGCTGCGATGCTGAAAATGCTCCTGTCGTGGGCTGGTGGGTGGGAGTCGGGCGTGCGGTTACGGGCTGCTGGCGAGCTTTGAAGGATTACGCACCTGGGCGGTGCCTAACTCTTCTCGGAACACGGCCGGTCATGGCGCGGCGAGGCTGTCGAGGTTGGTGATGCGGATCAGGTTGTAGACGGCGGTGGTCATCTCGAACCAGGCCCGGTTCCCTGCTACCGAGACAAATGCGGCATGCAGAGGCCATCGAGCTCGGCGATCTCGATGCGATCGCGGTTGGCCCAGGTGACGTCGTTCTCGGGGTCGATACGGAGCTTGTACTCGCGGAAGCTCATCTCGAGCGCATCGAACGCCAACAGGCGACCGCGTAGCACGTCACCCAGACCGAGGATGATCTTGAGTGCCTCGAGCGCCTCGATCGAGCCCACGATGCCGGGTAGCACACCGAGCACGCCCGCCTCGGCGCAGCTCGGCGCAAACTCGGCCGGAGGCGGTTCGGGAAGCATGTCGCGATACGTAGGACCGTTCTTCGGATCGAACACCGTGACCTGACCCTCGAAACGGAAGATCGATCCGTGCACGACAGGTATACCGAGCTTCACCGAAGCGTCGTTCAGCAAATACCGCGACGGGAAGTTGTCGGCACCGTCGATGACGACATCCCACCCTTGGCCGAGGATGTCGAGGATGTTGTCGGCCCCGAGACGGGTGTCGAACGTAACGACGTTGACCTCGGGGTTCAGCAGCGTAAGTGTTGCCTTCGCTGAGTCGACCTTACGATGACCGATACGATCGACGTTGTGCAGGATCTGCCGTTGCAGGTTTGAATCATCGACGACATCCATGTCGACGATGCCGATCGTGCCCACACCCGCGGCCGCGAGGTACATCGCTGCGGGGGATCCGAGGCCACCGGCGCCGAGCAACAACACACGCGCCCGCAACAGCTTCAGCTGACCTTCCTCGCCGACCTCGGGCAGCAGCACATGACGTTGATACCGGTTGCGTTGCTCGGGCGTGAGTGACTCGGGGCGACTCCATGCGCGGCCCTCGTCCTTCCACTTGTTGAAGCCACCATCCATCGAGACGACGTCGGTGTAGCCCAATTCCCCGAGGGTCTTCGCGGCGAACGCCGACCGTACGCCACCCGCGCACATGACGACGATGGGTCGGTCACGATCGCTGACCCGGCCCTCGATCTGCGATTCCAGTTGACCGCGGGGAATGTGCACGGAGCCGACGATGGCGCCTTGCTCGTATTCGTCGGGCTCACGAACATCGAGCAGCAACGAGCCCTCGGCAAGCATCTGCTCGCCGGTCGTGGTGTCGACCTCGCGAATCTCACCGCGGGTTGCCTTGAG